>JACQYM010000076.1 GCA_016208225.1 Deltaproteobacteria bacterium
GATACTGGATTCCGGCTAAAAACGTGCCGGAATGACGACCGGAAATATTGTAATATAATTCACGATTTCAATACGTTGTACCAACTCAGAAAGTTGAATAATAATTTACGGGGCAAGGAAAAACCGCTGCGCCATGCTTTTTCACTGCCCTGCCCATGCAATCTTTTTCCTACTTCTGCTACTATAAAGACACGCCATGCACATATCCCGCTTTGCCATAAGCCTGTTTATGCAGTTTGTTCTTTTTATGACCCTGCTCACCGGTTCCGCCGGCAGCAGCGTTGCCGCTGACGCAGCAGCACCCAACACCGTTTTCCTGCCCCTTATTATCAACAGCAGCGGCGATCCCTTGCCGCTGGCCGGCAAGAGCGACCAGCTCCTGGCAACAAAAATTCCGGCAAAAGGACAGAAATTTCTGGACAGGGCCGAAGTTACCGCGCCCATCGGCCAGGCTGCGAGCTGTCCGCCCGCGCCGGAGATAATCCGGCAGCTCATCCCGGACGACACGTATTCCTACCTCGTCTGCGGCAGCATCACCCAGATCGGCGCCCGGCTCAGTGTTGATATTCACGCCCTTGATCTGCTTGACGCCTCTGCGTCCCGGTCGTTTTACGAGGAAGCGGCGGATGCGGAGGAACTTTCCCTGGTGCTCGACAAACTGGTGGACAATGTTCTCTCCTACACCGCCCGGCAGTTCCGTATCGCCAAAATTGAAATCAGCGGCAACACCCGAATCGACTCGGGCGCTATCCTGCGCCACATCAAAAACAGGGCGGGTGATCAGTATAACCAGGCCCAGCTCAGGGATGACCTGAAAAGCATCTTCAAAATGGGCTATTTCAATGATGTGCAGATCACAGTGGAGGACGGCGAAGATGGAAAAAATGTCACCTTTGTCGTCAAAGAGAAGGAAGTAATCGCCAGCGTTACCATTGCCGGTGAAAAAAATCTTGATACCGACGACATCAAAGAGGTGATCACCGTTACGGCCAACACCATCGTCAACCCCCAGGAGGTCATGACCTCGGCGGAAAACATCCGCAAGCTCTACAAGGAAAAGGGCTATTATGACACCGAAGTGACGACGAAACTCACCTATCCGGAAAAAGATCGGGTCAATATCCTCTTTGACATTAAGGAGGGGGACAAGATCTACGTCAAAGAAATCATCATTCATGGCAACAATACCTTTGACAATGATGAAATCGAAAAAATACTCTCCACCTCAACCAAGACCATATTCTCCTGGATTACCGATTCAGGCCTGCTGAAAAGGGACATCCTGAATCAGGACGCCTCCCGCATCGGCGCCTTTTATCAGAACCACGGTTTTATCGATGCCCTGGTGGGTGATCCCGCGGTGGAGAAAAAAGGGGAATGGCTCTACGTCACCTTCAACATCACGGAAGGCGAGCGCTACAAAGTCGGCGTCATTGACATCACCGGCGACCTGATTCTCGACAAAGCCGAACTGCTGCAGATGACGACCATCGGCGAAGAGAAATATTTCAATCGGCAGGCGCTGCGTGACGATGTCCTCAAACTCTCTGATTACTACGCCTCAAAGGGATTTGCCTTTGCCGAGGTTGATCCGCAGGTGACGAAAAACAGCGAGGAAAAAAGGATCGACATCACCATCCATATCAGCAAGGGCGACCTGGTTCATATCAACCGTGTGATCATCAAGGGCAACACCAGAACCCGGGATAAAGTCATCCGCCGGGAAATCGAAGTCGACGAAAACAGCATTTATGACGCGACCGCCCTGAAAAAAAGTACGGAAAAACTCCAGCAGCTCGATTTCTTCGAGGATGTCAACATCACCCCCGAGCCGACCGAGGAAGACAACCTGATGGATGTCATTGTTGATCTGAAGGAGAAATCAACCGGTACCTTCAGCATCGGGGCCGGCTACAGCTCAGTGGACGGTCTGCTGTTCATGTCGGATATCACCCAGCACAACTTCCTGGGCCGCGGCCAGACCGTGTCGCTGCAGGCAAACATCGGCGGCTCCAATACCCGGTACAATCTGAGCTTTACCGAACCGCACCTGAACGACTCCAAAGTCTCCTTCGGCTTTGATGTCTATAAATGGACCCGGGATTACGATGATTATGACAAGGATTCGGTGGGCGCGGCCCTGCGGCTCGGTTACCCGATCTGGGAAAAATGGCGGGTCTGGGGCAGCTGGGCCTATGATGATTCGGAGCTGTCCGATCTCAGTCCCTATGCCTCGCAGATCATCAGGGACTCCGTGGATATCAATATCACCCATTCCTTGACGGTCGGTCTGTCCCGGGACACCAGAAACCACCGGTACAATCCGACCAAAGGCTCCCTGCATTCGGTCTCCGCCAAAAAGGCCGGCTCCGTCCTGGGCGGGGACAGCGAGTTCACCAAGTATGAAGCGTCAACGAGCTGGTATTTCCCGATCATCTGGGATACCGTCTTTCACATCAAGGGCGCGGCAGGCTATGTGACCGAGGATGAGGATGGCAAGCTGCCTGTTTATGAAAAGTTCTACCTGGGCGGTTTAAGCACCATGCGCGGCTTTGAAAACGGCTTTATCAGCCCGCGCGATCCGGTGACCGATGAAAAAATAGGCGGCGAAAAAATGGCCTATATGAACGGCGAATACATCTTCCCCCTGGTGAAGGATATCGGCCTCAATGCCCTGGTTTTCTATGATCTCGGCAATGCTGTCCGGGATTCGGAAAGCCTGACGGAAGACCTGCGGTCAAGCGTCGGTTTCGGTTTCCGCTGGCTCTCGCCTATGGGTCCGCTGCGGCTTGAGTGGGGTTACAATATTGATCCCAGGCATGACGAGGATCAACGCCTCTGGGATTTCAGCATCGGCAGCCAGTTTTGATGGCTTCGCAAAAACTGAAATCAACCACAGAGAGCACAGAGATAATTAAGCCGTTGTAAAAAAATAACATGGCCAGAGAAATGCAAATAACATGGCCAGAGAAATGCGAGGAACGGCACTCTTTTCAGTATCCCCTTGAGGGGTATAAGGAGCCGTAACGAAATTGAAAAAATGGCCATGTTATTTCGTAACGGCTCCTAATTGTAATTAAAAATACTTTCTCTGTGATCTCCGTGATCTCCGTGGTGAAAATAGACTTTTTACAGAACAAAATTTCTTTCTTTCCGGTCCCCATCGCCATGGCAGTCTTTACTGCCATGGCGTTTTTATTAGATAGGAGTCAGGAGTCAGAAGTCAGGAGACAGAAGGAGAAAATACATCGCCGACAGAGCCTGAACCCAGCCATCCGCATACCGACTCCTGACTCCTGACTCCTGACTCCTGACTCCTGGCTCCTGAATTCTGACTCCTGAAATTACCATGTATCAACTATTTGATTTTTTACGCACCATTCGCCGGGAACCGATCAACATCAGCGGTTTGCGGCCTTCAGCCGCGGCCATGCTGATGGCGCAGGCGGCTGAAAAAACCGGCAGGCCGGTACTCTGTGTCGTGCCGTCCGAGTCCATGCTCGGCAGCATGGAGCAGGACCTGTGCCTGTTCACCTCCCTGCCCGTGCTCTGCTATCCGGGTTATGAGATTCCTCCCTACACCCCCCTTTCCCCGGACAGCTCCACCACGGCTGCCCGGCTCTCCACCCTCTACCGGATCTTGTCCGGCAAAGGTCCTTTCATCCTGATCGCCTCGAGCGAAGCATTGCTGCGCCGCATCCTGCCGGCAGCCATGCTGGAGAAACTTGCCGAACTCGTCATCAGGGGGGAAGAAACCGATCCGCAGCAACTGGCCGCCGCCCTGGTCCGCAACGGCTATGAACCGGTTTCCCTGGTCCAGAACATCGGCGAGTTTGCCGTGCGGGGCGGCATCATTGATATCTATCCGCCCTGCTTTGCCGCCGGTGAATCGCTTCTTGACGCGCCGGTCCGGCTCGATTTCTTCGGCGAAACCGTGGAATCGATCCGCTACTTCGATCCCATCAGCCAGCGCTCCATCAAGGAGGTGGAAGAGGCAATCTTCCTGCCGGTCAGCGATATCCTTTTCCCTGACCCGGCAACCGCTGATTATGCAAAGATCCTGGAGCGCTACGACCATGAAGCAAAGGAACGGCGCTGGGACCCCATGCAGAAAAACGCCATCCGGGATAAAATTAATAGCCGCACCCTTTTCCCCGGTATTGAATTTTTTCTGCCTCTTTTTTACGAAAAACTCTCGGCGCCCATGGATATTCTCCCGGAAAACACGATCATTTTTGCTGTTGATCCCCTGGAGTCTTCCCGGTCCATCCAGCTCATCTGGGAAAGGATCAGCCGCAATTACCAGGAGGCCTGCAGCCGGAGCAACCCGGCTCTCAGCCCGGAGTCGCTTTTCCTGCCGGACAGTGAACTGGAAAAATCCCTGCATTCCTTTTCCCTGATCAGGCTGCACGATTTCACCTCCCTGGAGCAGCAAACCGGCCGCACCATCGCCATTGCCTCGGGCAACCATCTGCTCCTCAAACAGCAGCTGGAACTGTCGCGGAAAAAGGAAGGATTCATCGCGCCGCTGGCAAAGCAGATCACCGAGTGGCAGCAGCAGCACGGCAAGGTCGTTATGGCCTGCCGCTCGGAAAGACATGCCCTGCATCTGGCGGACATGCTTTCCCACTATGAGCTTGAGCCGCGGCAGCAGCCGGCGCCGGTAAAACTTGCCCAGGCCGTTGAATCCCAGGTTACCCTGGTCACCTCGCCGTTGAGCGCCGGCTTTGATCTTCCCGAACTGGGGCTGCATGTGCTTTCGGAAAGCGAGCTCTTCGGCGAGAAAAGGCTCGGCCCCCGCCGGCGCAAAAAAACCGCGGGCCCTGCCGAAACCATCCGTTTCGAGGAGCTGCACCCCGATGATTTCGTGGTGCACATGGATCACGGCATCGGCATCTTCAACGGCATCGTCAATATGTCGTTAAACGGCGTGGCCAACGATTACCTGCAGATCACCTACGAGGACGATGACAGGCTCTACGTGCCGGTTGACCGCTTGAACACCGTCAGCAAATACCAGGGCATCGCGGACAAAAATCCGAAAGTCAACAAACTCGGCGGCAAGGTCTGGGTAAAAACAAAGCAGAAGGTGACCGAGGCGGTCTGGAAGGTGGCGCAGGAGCTGCTTGACATTTACGCCCGCCGCAAGCTGGCCACGGGACATGCCTTCAGCCAGCCGGATGCCCTGTATAACGAACTCGAAGAAACATTTCCCTATGATGAAACCTCGGGCCAGCTCAAGGCCATCAATGATGTGATCGCCGATCTGGCTTCCGAGCAGACCATGGACCGGCTGGTATGCGGCGATGTCGGCTACGGCAAGACAGAGGTGGCCATCCGCGCCGCCTTCAAGGTCATTGAGGACGGCTTTCAGGTGGCCATGCTGGTCCCGACCACGGTGCTCGCCGAACAGCATGCCGAGTCGTTCCGGGAAAGGTTCGCCGGCTTTCCCGTCCAGGTCGAATGCCTCAACCGCTTCCGCAGCGGCGCCGAGCAGAAAAAGGTGATCAGTGAACTGGCGAGCGGCAAGGTGGACTTGATCATCGGCACCCATCGCATTCTGTCAAAAGATGTGGTGTTCAAACGCATCGGACTGCTCATCATTGACGAGGAGCACCGTTTCGGGGTGATTCATAAGGAAAGAATCAAAAAATTAAAGAGCAGCGTTGATGTTCTCACCCTGACCGCCACCCCTATCCCGCGCACCCTGCAGCTCTCCCTGCTCGGCATCCGGGACCTTTCCGTCATCAGCTCCCCCCCCAGCCAGCGGCGGGCGGTCAAAACCTTTGTGGCCAGGCATGACGATCTGGTGATCAAAGAGGCGATCATCAAGGAACTGCAGCGCCGGGGCCAGGTCTTTATTGTCCACAACCGGGTGCAGTCCATCCACGAAATGGCCCGCACCGTCCAGAAACTTGTACCGCAGGCCAAGATTGCCGTGGCCCATGGCCAGATGCCGGGCAACCAGTTGGAAGACATCATGGTCAGCTTTATCAAAAAAGAGGTGGATGTGCTGGTCTGCACGACCATCATCGAGTCAGGCCTCGATATCCCCAACGCCAACACCATCATCATCACCAGGGCCGACCGGTTCGGTCTGGCGGAAATATACCAGTTGCGCGGCAGGGTGGGCCGCAGCAGCGAGCAGGCCTATGCCTATCTGCTGGTGCCCTCCCTGGACGGTTTATCCAAGGATGCACGACAGCGGCTGCGCGCCCTGATGGAATACAATGAGCTGGGCGGCGGCTTCAAGCTGGCCATGAGCGATCTGCAGATCCGGGGCGGCGGCAGCATCCTGGGCAAATCCCAGAGCGGCAATATCGCGGCCGTGGGCTATGATCTCTATCTTGACCTGCTGCAGAAAACCGTGGAAGACCTGAAACGAAGAGGCAGGGACGGCGAATCTTCCCTTGAGGAGCCCGCCCTGGAGCCGGAAATCAATCTGGCTATGTCGGCCTTTATTCCCGACTCCTATATCGCCGACAGCGATCAGCGCTATATCGCCTACCGGAAAATCACGAGCATCAGGGATGAGCTTGAACTGGAGGATCTGCAGGACGAACTGCGCGACCGGTATGGCGAGATCCCCGAAGAAACCGCCAATCTGCTGCGCATCATCACCCTCAAGTTTTCCCTGCGGCAAATGAAAATCTCCAAACTTGAGCGGGGGGCGGGAACCATTGTCTTCACCTTTCTCGACCAGACCCCGGTGGATCCGGCCACGATTCTTGAGCTGGTGCGGAAAAGCAAAAATAAAATACGCTTCACCCCGGAGGCAAAACTCATTGTGCCGGCAGCTTCGATGTGACTTTTTACGAGATCATCAATTATTACGTTGAGTTACAAAATCCGCCATTTACTGCTTTGTCAGGCAGAGCGCATTCATTACGGTTTTCATATGGTAACAATGAGTAGTACCCCGATAATACCCGGAAAATGCCGGTTCGCCATGCTGGCGCTCCTGCTGGCCGTCTCTGTTTTTCTCCCGGCCGCTGCCCTGGCCGGAGATGTTGTTGACCGGGTTGTGGCCGTGGTCAACGACGAGGTCATCACCCTTTCCGAGCTTGAGGAAGAGGCGGGGCCGACATTTGATAAAATCCGCCAGGAAGCGCCCGTCGAACAGGTGGATGCCACCATCCAGAAGGCCCGGAAAGACATTCTGCGCAACATGATTGACCATAAGCTTCTTCTGCAGCGGGCCGCCAAACGGCAGGTTGAGGTCTCCGACACGGAGATGAACGCCGCGCTGGACCGGATTCTCGAACAGAACGGCATTACCCTGGAACAGTTCCGGGCAGAGCTGGCGCCCATGGGGTTGACCGAGGAAAAATATCGGGCCACCCTGCGGGACCAGATTCTCCGCACCAAGCTGATCAGCTACGAAATCCGCTCCAAGGTCGTGATCACCAATGAACAGGTCGAGTCCTACTATCGAACCAAGTATATGCAGAACCAGGCCCCGGAAGGCTACCACATCCTGCAGTTCGGCAGCGGCTGGGAAGACAAGGGCCGTTCAGCTTCAAAAGAAGAGGCGCAGAAACGGGCGGAGCAGCTGCGGGAAATGGTGATGGCCGGTGAAAACTTCAAGGATATCGCCAAAAACCATTCAGACCTGCCCTCCGGCGTTGACGGCGGCGACATCGGCACCTTCAAGAAAGATGAGCTGGCCGCCTATATGTGGGAGGCGATCAAGAACCTGCGCCCCGGCGAAGTCAGCCCGATCATCGAGACCCCCGAGGGATTTCAATTTTTCAAACTCCTGTCCAGCAGCAGAGACGGCGTCATTGCCCAGGCCCCCCTGGAAAATGTAAAGGAAGAAATCAGGGCAAGCCTTTATGACCAGGAACTGAAAAGAAAATTTGAAGAATGGGTCAAGGAATTACGCGAAAATTCATATATAGAAGAACTCCTCTGATCTCTCACTTTCAATCGAACAGGATGATGAGCGCCGTATCCGCGGATTTTGCTTCTCATCCTTACCAAAGGACTGGGTCCACATGGTGCAAGATTCCACACAAAACCGGTCAAAAATTTCAGATGCGACCGAAATCGATACAGGACACTCCCTTGGCAGCTATCTCCAGCGGGAGCGGTTGAAAAAACAGGTCTCCCTGGAAGAGGTCGCTGAATTCACCTGCATCAACCTGACGACACTGCAGGCCATCGAAAGCAATGACCGCGGCAAGATGCCAGCTGAAGTTTTTTCCAGGGGGTTCGTCAAGATCTATGCGAAATTCCTCGGCCTTGACGTGCAGGACGCCATTGAGCGTTATGACCGGGAGATGGCCCTGACCGATGAGGACAGCATCAGAAACCAAGATGTTTTCTACAATGAAAAAATGGCTGAATCATCTGTCTTCAGTCCGGGTAAGGTATTCCTGTTCCTCCTGATGCTGGGGCTCATTGCCCTCGGCTTTTATTTCTTTTTCGACTCGGAATCGCCGCAGCCGCGCCGATCAACCCTTGTCTTTCCGCCGGAGAATAAACCCGCGGCCACCCCGGCCATGCAGAAAGAAAACGCCCCCCGCCCTTCCTCCGCTGATCAGAGCACCCTGCAGTGGCCGGCCAATAATGGGGGCGGCGCAGCGATCGAACCCTTTTCCGATACCGCTGCGCCCAACGGCGGAGTGCCCGCTGACAGGCCGGGGAACACCTTGCCGCAGTCAGCCGGCAGTCAGCCCCAGCAGCAGCCGGCATCTCCCCCGACCGGCGCGCCTGCCGGCGGCACCGCCGGCGCCGCAGCCATTGCCGACCAGACCGGGCCGCCCTCTTCCCAATAATGTCTTTTCTTGAGTCCCGGGCCATAGTCCTGCAGGTGACGGACTATGGCGAGTCAGATAAAATTGTTACCTTGTACACCAGCCAGTTCGGCAAATTGAAAGCCATAGCCAAGGGGGCCAAACGCAGCAAAAAGAGATTCGTCAATAAACTGGAATTCTTCTCCCTGCTCGATGTCACGGTTGTTCCGGGCCGCCTTTCCTCCTTGTTCCTCCTTGACAATGCCGGCCTCATCAATCCGTTCCCCGCCCTGCGCGAAAATTATCACCGTTACACGGCTGCCATGCTGGTCTGCGAACTGGTCAACCAGTGGACCCGGGAAAATGACAGAGATGAGAACCTGTTCCAACTGCTCTGCTGGTGCCTGCATGAACTGGCCGCCACCGGCAGCGTTGCCGCTACCGTTATTTTTTTCCAGATCAAGATGCTTGATCTGCTCGGGGTGGGACTGCAGCTCGATCATTGCCTGGTCTGCGGTAAAATGGAACAAACCGCCCTGCCCCATCATTTCAGCCCGGCCCAGAGCGGCATCGTCTGCGCCCCTTGTGCCCGGAGCCAGGGCATCGGCCGCATGCCGGTGTCCATGTCCACCATCAAGACCATGCAGGTGGCGCGAACCATGCCGCTGGAAAGACTGCGCCGTTTGAAAATTACCCGCCATTCCCTGGCGGAAATGGCTGCCATTCTCCAGCTGTACAGCAATTTTCAACTGCAGCGGGAAATCCACTCCTGGAAACAATTCAGCCTGGCGTAATAAATTTAACACACTTAGGCACTTCAAATATCTGCCTGATAGGTTAGAATAGGAATGAATCACATCATAAACGGATCAACTGCATAACCCGGTCAACTTTCGCATAACTGAATGGCCGCGAGGAACGCGATGAAAAAAGACCTGACAGGATACTGGAAAAAGAATCTCTCCCTGCTGATTACCCTGCTCTCCGTCTGGGCCTTTGTCTCCTTCGGACTCAGCATCCTCTTTGTTGAGCCGCTGAACGCCATCAGAATTGCCGGCTTTCCGGTGGGATTCTGGTTTGCCCAACAGGGCGCCATCTATGTTTTCGTTATTCTTATCTTTGTTTACTATTTTCGCATGAAAAAAATCGATGAGGATTTTGACGTGCAGGAATAATGGAAAGCCAATATATATGCTTATTTCGTAACGGTCCCTGATATGCAAACCTCGCCGCGATCCAGCAAGGAGAATCGATAATGTCAATCCTGACATGGACCTACATAATTGTTGGCATTACATTCATCCTGTATCTCTGTATCGCCTGGGTTTCCATGGTCAAAACCACCAGCGGATTTTATGTTGCCGGCGGCGGAGTTTCCCCTCTTGCCAACGGACTGGCAACGGCAGCCGACTGGATCAGCGCCGCCTCTTTCATCTCCATGGCCGGGCTTATTTCCTTCATGGGTTATGCCGGGTCCATCTATCTGCTCGGCTGGACGGGCGGCTATGTGCTCCTGGCCCTGCTGCTGGCCCCCTATCTGAGGAAATTCGGCAAGTTCACCGTGCCCGACTTTGTCGGTGACCGGTACTATTCCGATTTCGCCCGTTTTGTCGCCCTGCTGTGCGCCATCATCGTCTCCTTTACCTATGTTGCCGGCCAGATACGCGGCGTCGGCATCATCTTCAGCCGTTTTCTGGAGGTTGATGTCAACACCGGCGTGCTCCTCGGCATGGCGATCGTTTTCTTCTAAGCCTCCCTGGGCGGCATGAAGGGCATCACCTATACCCAGGTTGCCCAGTACGTTGTTCTCATCATCGCCTATCTGGTGCCGGCTATCGCCATTTCCATGAAAATAACCGGCAGCGTCCTGCCGCAGACCGGTTTCGGCGCAACCATCGCCGCCGGGCCGGACAGCGGCAGATACCTGCTGGATGTTGTGAACCAGCTCAACACGGATCTGGGCTTTGCCGAATATACCAGGGCGTTCGGCCAGGGCAACAAATCCATGCTTGACATCTTCTGCATCACCATGGCGCTGATGGTCGGCACCGCCGGACTGCCCCACGTCATCATCCGCTTCTACTCGGTGCCGAGCGTGCGGGCCGCCCGTCTCAGCGCGGGTTACGCCCTGCTTTTTATCGCCGTTTTTTATACCACGGCGCCGGCGATCGCCGCCGTTGCCCGCTACAGCATGATGAAGACCATCAGCGGCATCGAGTATTCAAAGGCCCCTGCCTGGTTCCGCAACTGGGAAAAAACCGGCCTGATCGCCTGGACCGACAAAAACCAGAACGGCATCATCGAATATTTCCCTGACGCCCCGTTTGCCGGCAAACCCTCATTTACCGGGGAAAAAGGGTCGTACGGCCAGGAGCTTCTCGCCAATACGTCCACGGATAATAGAAACGAACTCTACATTGACAGCGACATCATCGTGCTGGCCAATCCGGAAATCGCCAATCTTCCCCCCTGGGTCATTGCCCTTGTCGCCGCAGGCGGTCTGGCCGCCGCCCTGTCCACGGTGTCCTGCCTGCTGCTGGTCATTTCATCATCCATTTCCCACGATCTTTACTATCGGCTCATCAACCGCAACGCCTCCGAGAAAAACCGGCTTTTGGTCGGCCGGCTCATGATCGGCCTGATTGTCTGCATCGCCGGTTATTTCGGCATCAATCCGCCCGGATTTGTGGCCCAGGTTGTCGCCTTTGCCTTCGGCCTTGCCGCCTCATCCTTTTTCCCGGTGATCGTCCTCGGCATCTTCTCCAAAAGGGTGAACAAAGAAGGGGCAATCTGCGGCATGATAACCGGCATCAGCTTCACCATTTTCTATATTGTCCACAACAAATACCTGGGCGGTTCTCCCTGGTTTTTCGGCATCAGCGCCGAAGGTATCGGCACCGTCGGCATGATCATCAACTTTCTGGTGACCCTGCTGGTTTCGCGGCTCACCGCTCCGCCGCCCATGGAGGTGCAGGAGATGGTCGAAAATATCCGCTTCCCCCGGGGGGCGGGCGCCAGCATTGATCATTAAGGGTGTCGTACGTTGAATATGGAAGTCCGCCATGGCTGATTTTGATGATTCGCTTTTCGTCTTTCGCGATAAGGCGGGAAAACGCTGGCCGCGGCTGCGTTTTCTGCTGCTCGTCTGCAGCCTGATTTCCTTTCTGGCCGCCGTGCTTTTCGTCTGGTTTCTGCTGATCACGCCGCAACTGCATCTGCCGCTCGCCGTGCGGGAGCTACGGGCCCATCTGCGCAGCGGGATGCAGCTCCAGGCCCGGTCGGCCGGCGCCGATGCCCCGGCCCCGCTCTGGCTCCGTTTCAGCAAACCGGGGGGGCTGTCAGCCACCGCCCTGCCGCCCCGTGCCCCCGGCGCCGCTTTTTCTGAAAAAAACCCCGATAACTCCGAGATAAGACTCGGTTTTTACGTCAGCTGGGACCAGGGCAGTTATGATTCCCTCCTGGCCCATGGCAACCAGCTGACCCATATCAGTCCCGAATGGCTGACGCTTGTTGACGGCGAGGGAACCCTGGCGGCACGACCGGACCCGCAGCTTCTGGAGGCGGCCAGGGACAAAAACATTATCGTCCTGCCGCTGTTGCGCAACCTGGTGGGCGACGAATGGCAGCCCGAAACGGTCGAAGGTCTGCTCAACGGCCCGGAGGACCGGCAGGAACGGTTTATCGTCCGGCTGCTTGACCATCTGCAGGAGGCGAAGGCGGGCGGCGTGCTGATTGACTGGAACCAGGCCGATCCGGTCTACCGGCAACAGCTCACCCGGCTGCTCAGCCGACTGGCCGCTGCCCTGCACCGGCAGGATATGCAGCTCTGGCTGTGCATTCCCGTGGGGCTCGAACTCAAGATCTTTGACCTGGAGGCGCTTTCGCCGATAGTCGACCGGTTTGTGGCCCTGCTCCATGATGAAAATTCGGAATCCGACCCGCCCGGCCCCATTGCCTCCCAGCCCTGGTTTGACGGCTGGCTGCAGACCCTTCTCGCCTACGGCAGTCCTTCCCAGTGGGTTATTGCCATCGGTGCCTACGGATACGACTGGGCCGGGGGACAAAAAGAGGCGAAGGCCGTCAGCTTTGCCGATGTCATGACCCTGGCCGGCCGCGCCGGGCTGCAGGAGTGCCGCTCGCAGTCGCCCCTCTA
>JACQYM010000342.1 GCA_016208225.1 Deltaproteobacteria bacterium
AAACCGGTAAAGGCAACTTCGGCAACACCTGCAAGGCCATCCAAAATATACGAGATAATGGCCCCGGAGATGATGGAAAACTCACTCCCACAGAACGTCGCTTCCAGCATCTGCTTGCCGCCGACAGAAACGAATTACCGGACCGGGTTCTGCGGATGGTACTTATGGCGAAGGCCCAGGGCGTGCCAATCAATTATGAACAGTTGGCAGCCGACATCAGGTATTGGGACGACGGTATTAAAAATAGATGGGCATCGGCTTTCTGGTCCCAGGGGGCGTCTCTTCCCGAGGAGGAGGGCAAATGAGTTGGCTTGTTCGTATGGAAATAGAGGCGGAAACAGCAAGGCGTGAAGGAATCAACGACAGTTATGCCTGGCATAAAAGATTGTGGGAATGCTTTCCGGGGATGCCGGACAAAAGGCGTGATGAAATCGGCTTCCTGCACCGAATCGACACTCTGGATGGTGCCTTTCGGGTTTGGGTATTGGGCAGGGAAAAACCGACAATGCCAAGTTGGTGCTCTCCTGGCGATTTCGACATCAAGAAAATTGCCCCTTCGTTTTTGTCCAAGCGTTATTACGCCTTTGACCTGAAGGCAAATCCCGTCAAGACCATCGTCCAGAGAGGACCCAACGGTGAGACCTTGTATCGATTTAACGGAAAACGACAATCCGGGAAGCGGGTGCCATTAGTCAATCCAGACAAATTGCGGGATTGGTTGATGAAAAAGGGCGAGATGAGATGCCGGGATCAGGTCACGGGACAGGATATCCCCGGTGGATTTTGTGTCGTTGCAGATAGTCCACTTGAGATCAGGCCGATGGTGGAAAATTATTTTCGCAAGAGAGATAAAGCGAAGGGCAAAGACCAGTCTGCTTTTCACGGCGGAGTTCAGTTTCGAGGGACTCTTGAGGTCACAAACCACGAACGGTTTGCTGAAACCTATTACTCCGGAATCGGCAGCGCCAAGGGCTTCGGCTTTGGGTTGCTTTTGCTTGCCCCTGTCAATTTGTGATCAAGAATATTCATAAGGAGAAAAAGTCATGAAACATATGGAACTGCACATCATTCAATCCGTGCCTGTGGCCTGCCTCAACCGGGATGATCTCAATTCCCCCAAAACTGCCATTTTCGGTGGCGTCCAGCGGGCACGGGTATCCAGTCAATCTTGGAAGCGGGCGATTCGGGAACTGGCCAAGGAGATCGATGCCGAGGGCAATAACGGTCTGTTCAACGGTGACCGGACCCGGCGCATGGTTTATACCATCAAAAAACGTCTTGTGGAAAAGGGATTGGCCGAAAATGTTTCCGTAGCGATTGCCGAACGGGTGGCGGATATCGTCGAAACCCTTGATTCAAAGGTTGACTCGGCAGGCTATAAAAAAATCAAAACAGTGATGTTCTTTTCAAAGGCGGAATATAACGCGATAGCCGATGCTATTTCTCAATCTGAGGATGTGAAGGGTGCCGTTGCTGCCTTGGGAGAATCCATTGCCGGCTTGAACTCCTTGGAAGAAAAGACCAAGACTAAGGACCAAGAACAAGCCGAGGTGATGAAAAAGCAGAAAGAAGAATTGCAGAAAGAACGTGATAAGGCATTGAAGGCGATGGGCAAAATCTTGGAAAAGGGGGCGATTTCCAAGACCATTAAGGGGGCTCAGCTGAAGGATGCGGCGGATATCGCCCTTTTCGGTAGAATGGTTGCCAATGACCCCTCTTTAAAGGTCGATGGAGCATCCATGTTTTCCCACATTCTTTCCACTCATAAAGCAGATAATGAAATAGATTTTTTTGCCGCAGTCGATGACCTGAGCAAGGACGAGTCCGGTGCTGGCATGACAAGCACCCTCGAATTCAACTCAGCAACCTATTACCGCTTTGCCGCGCTCAATCTTGACGATTTGGCAAATGACGCCCACCTCGGCGATGCCGTTTTCGAGAATGGGGAAACGGATCGTACCATTGAAACAAGAAAAAAGGTCGTTGAAACCTTTTTGAGGGCAACGATCCAGGCCATTCCCAGTGCCCGCAAGACAACCATGAACGGCAATACCTTGCCCGTCTACGTCCTTGGGGTGGTCCGTGAAAAAGGGCATCCGATTCAGTTGGTAAACGCCTTTGAAAGCCCGGTGCGTCCTTCCGTAAACGGGTTTGCAGTTGAATCAATCAACAGGATGAATCGGGAGTATTCAGACCTACAGGAGACGTGGGGAATTCAATCCGTGTTTGCAAAGGCAGTTGTGAGTGGAGGTCTGAAAGATCAGGTTCAGGAGGGCCTGGGGGGAATCGAAACCTGTTCGCTGAATGATCTTATTGGCGGGATGGTGAAACATGTCATCTGATATGCGATTTCTGGCCTTACGTCTGGAAGGACCTCTGCAATCTTGGGGATTTGACAGCCAGTACAATCGCCGCAATACCGGGTTGCTGCCGACAAAAAGCGCCATCGCCGGAATGTGTTGCGCGGCTCTGGGATTATCCCGTGGCTGTGAAGAGGAACGGCAATTCTTAAAATCTTTTGGAGCGCTCCGAATGGCGGCAATCGCGATTCCCAGAAGCAGCGACAAACAAAAGCCCTTGCCGGTGAGGCGGTTGCTGGATTATCACACCGTCCAGAACACGAGAAGGGCGAATGGTGCAATAAACAACGATTGCGTCCTGACCCACCGCATGTATCTGACCGATTCCGCCTTCGGAGTCATCCTGGAAGGAAATGCCGAGGTCTTGACTAAAATCTCGAAAGCCCTTGCCGACCCGAAATGGGGAATATGGCTGGGCCGTAAAACCTGTATCCCATCGGCCCCTGTTTTGGCCGGGCTTAGGGATAACCGTGCCGAGGCATTGTCTCTGCTCATCGGTGACAAACCGCTTGAGTCATTTATACGGCAGGAGGAAGTCGAATTCTTTTCCGATGGACGTGATTCTTTGCCAGACACTCCATTATCATTTTCTTCGGAACGGAGGATGTTCGCGCCGCGAAGAGTACGGATTAGACAAGCCGGGGAGAAATGACATGGAAACAAAGCTGGTGGTTTTCAAGAGTAGAGAAATTCGGCGAACCCTGCATAACCAAGAGTGGTGGTTCGTGATCGAGGATGTACCGCGCCAAAGGGTATTCCGAGACATGGATCGAAAAGCGGATGCGCGGTATCGCCGTGTGTCGGGATCTGACTTACGAATGGCAGAACCGTGGGGCGAAGACAAATCCCAGGACGCGAAATAAAATACGCGGCCCGGCCCTTTGTTAATAATGATACCGGGCCTGGAGGAAATCTATCCGGTCATCGCGGACGAGATAGACAAGGCGATGCTCCTGGGTGAGACGGCGTGACCAGACGCCGGGGGCAAGATATTTGAGAGGTTCCGGCTTGCCGATGCCGACGAAGGGCTCTCGCATGACGGCCTCAATCAGGTCGAAGGCGCGTAGCGCCACTTTGCGGTCAGTCTCAATCCAGTGGCGCAGATCGTCACGGAACTCCGGTTGGAAGACGGCCTCCCGGTGTTTACTTCTCAAGCCCGGTTTCCTGGCGGAGCGTTTCTGGCGAAGATGGCTCACCCTCGCGTTTGAGGGCGCGGTCCAGAGCGGCGAGCAACCGTTCGGCGTTAGCCGGGGAACGGAGCAAATGGGTTGTTTCAATGAGGCTCTCCAGTTCATCGGCTGCGATCATGGCAACACTGCCTCCCTTGCGGCGGCTGATGACGACGATCTCCCGGTTTTCCGTGACTTCGTCGCACAGGCTGGCGAAATTGGCCCGTGCATTGGAATAGGTGGTTTGGAGCATGATGTCCTCCTGATAGTTATTGTACAGGAGTATTGTACAATGAAGTTCCTTCGTCGGCAATGGGTAATGTGAAAAATTACCTGGAAGGGTGAAAAAATAGAGGCGGGTAACAGGGTGTTTTTTCGGGGAATTATCTGAACGAACCGGAAGGCTGACACACGGCTGAGGGGGCAAAAAATGAATCACATGGAAGAGTCATAATGATTGAAAAAAATGGAAAACCCGAAAACGTACATGGCGATCTCGGCGAAATCATCCTGTATCAGTCTGAGGACGGGCGCGCAGCTCTGGATGTGCGTCTTCAGGATGAGACTGTATGGCTCAGCCAGAAACAGATATCGTCCCTTTTTGAAACGGAAAGAAGTGTAATAACCAAGCATATTAACAATATTTTCCGGACAGAAGAATTGGACGTCAAAGCAGTATGTGCAAATTTTGCACATACTGCCGCCGACAACAAAACGTACCGGACGAATTATTATAATTTAGATGTCATTATTGCTGTCGGCTATCGGGTTAATGCAAAGCGCGGCACCCAGTTCCGCATCTGGGCCACTTCGGTTCTCAAAGACCATCTGGTGCGGGGCTATTCCCTCAATCAACGCAGGCTGGCGGAAAAAGGCGTGGACGAGGTGCGGCAGGTTTTGCGTCTGCTTGCCACCACCCTGGAAAGTCATAACCTGGTCAGCGATGAAGGCCGGGCCGTGCTGGAGGTTGTAAAAAATTATGCCAGAACCTGGCAGCTTCTTCTGCAGTATGACGAGGACAATCTGCCCATACCCACAACAAAACACGACGCCAAGTCGGTTCTGGAGATTGACAAGGCCCGGCAGGCCATTATCACCCTGAAAAACGACTTGCTGACCAGGGGGGAGGCGACCGACCTTTTCGGCCACGAACGGGGCCATGGCCTTGCCGGACTTATCGGCGCGGTGCAGCAATCCTTCGGCGGCCAGGATCTGTATCCGAGCGTCGAGGAAAAGGCGGCCCATCTTCTCTATTTTATCATCAAGGATCATCCTTTCACGGATGGCAACAAGCGGATCGGCTCCTTTCTCTTCCTGTTGTTTCTCAAGGCAAACGGACTGCTGAATGCGGGAAGTTTCGACAACCGCGCGCTCGTGGCCCTGGCCCTGTTGACCGCCGCCAGTGAAGCAGGGCAGAAGGAATTGATGATCCGGCTGATCATGAACCTGATTGGCGAGGAAGGATAGCCGGGGACAGAGACGAAAATTCGGCATGCGGCTGCGAAAGAAAAACAAGGATGTTGGTTATGGCAAATCAGGCACAGAAAACGGAACACTCAGGCCCTAAAAAAGGATGCGGCGCTTACTGGGGGAGGAAGAAGGATGCCAAGTTAGAATCCAACCGGGTCCGGAGGGAGACTGACAAGACGGAAGCACAGCCGGAATCCTGCCACAGGGGAAAGATCAAGGTGCAGCAGACCCGGAGGTTAATTCATGACTGATACAATCCTGCCTCCATTGAAACCGATACCCATCAAAGACAGAATTTCCGTAATTTATGTTGAGAAGGGAAATCTCGACGTGATTGACGGCGCATTTGTGGTGGTGGACAAAAACGGCGTGCGGACCCATATTCCGATCGGAGGGGTTGCCTGTCTGATGCTGGAACCGGGGACAAGGGTTTCCCATGCCTCGGTTACGCTGGCCGCACGGGTTGGATGCCTTCTGGTGTGGATCGGCGAAGCCGGGGTGCGGCTCTATGCATCGGGCCAGCCTGGCGGGGCGAGGGCCGACCGGCTTCTTTATCAGGCGAAGCTCGCTTTGGATGATACGGCCCGGCTTAAGGTGGTGCGGAAGATGTATGAAATCCGCTTCGGGGAAAAACCGCCTGAAAAAAGAAGCGTCGAACAGCTGCGAGGCATTGAAGGGGTGCGGGTCCGCAAGATGTATGAACTGCTGGCGCGCCAGTATCGGGTGACCTGGACTCGGCGCAATTATGACGCCGATAACTGGGGTAGCGGCGATACTGCCAACCGCTGTCTGAGTTCAGCCACAGCCTGCCTCTATGGAATCTGTGAGGCGGCCATTCTTGCCGCCGGCTATGCACCGGCAATAGGTTTTATCCATACCGGCAAGCCACAGTCTTTTGTGTATGACATTGCCGATATCTTCAAGTTTGAAACGGTTGTCCCCGTGGCTTTCAGGATTGCCGGGCGTAATCCCAGGGACGCGGAGAGGGATGTCCGGCTCGCCTGCCGGGATATCTTCCGGCAGACCCGCCTGTTGAAGCGGATCATCCCGACCATTGAGCAGATTCTTGCCGCGGGAGAAATAGCCCCGCCGGTGGCGCACGAGGAAGCGGTGGATATCGCAATACCAAACAAGGAGCAGATTGGCGATGCTGGTCATCGTGGTTGAAAACGCACCCCCGAGGCTGCGCGGCCGTCTCGCACTCTGGCTTCTCGAAGTCAGAGCCGGGGTCTATGTCGGCAAAGTTTCGCAGCGAACACGGGAAATGATCTGGCGCAACGTGCAGGAAGGCGTAGCTGGCGGTAACGCGATTATGGCCTGGAGTACGAATACTGAATCGGGGTTTGATTTCCAGACTCTTGGTGCCAACAGGCGACTGCCTGTTGAAATGGATGGGATCAAGCTTGTTTCGTTTTTGCCTGAAGAAGACAGTGCTGAGACACGAAATGGACCTCCTGGAGATGGCTGAAATTTTGTACAAAAATTTCGGTAGATTTTTGGTCTTTGAAAATTGAATAGAATTTCATTGAGTTAGAAGAAGTCTGTTCCCCACACCCGTGGGGATGAACCGAAATGGTGGCCTACCGGGCCGGTCTGGACCATCTGTTCCCCACACCCGTGGGGATGAACCGGGCAGCCTGGTCATGGACGCGATAAAGGTCGCCTGTTCCCCACACCCGTGGGGATGAACA
>JACQYM010000077.1 GCA_016208225.1 Deltaproteobacteria bacterium
GTTGCCGAACGTAAATCTCGCTGGAATCCACGCGGAGTGAAACGTAAAATGAGCAACTATCGTCTCCGCCCACGCGGAAGGATGAAGACCCAGATCATGAATATTGAAATAACGATCGCTCATGTTAAGTGAACGGTATTGCTTCTAACTTCTAACTTCTAACTTCTAACAAAAACATGGCACTCAGCGATAAATCAAAAAAAACCATTCTCTACAACCTGATCTTTCTGCTCTTCTGCGGCGGGGTTTTCCTCTTTCTGTGGAGCGCGCCGCCTGAAACGACCGCCTTTCTCCCCCATGATGAGAAACACGAACGTTTTTTCCCCATGAAGAAGAAAGAGGCGGAAAAGTTCTGTGAAGAGTGCCACAATCCGAACGGCGAAGCCCCGCTGCCGGCCGATCATCCGCCGAAATACCGCTGTCTTTTCTGCCATAAACGCGCCAACAGATAAACCCGGCGGCACCGCTGATGCAATCTTCCGTCACCATCCCCTTACCCAGCCTGGCAGAGACCATGCGGCTGGGCCGCCATCTCGGGCAGGCCGCCCGGCCCGGCGATATCTTCACCCTGTCCGGTGATCTCGGCGCCGGCAAGACAACCTTGACCCAGGCCATCGGCCAGGGCCTGGAAGTGCCGGCCGACTGCTACATTACCAGCCCCACCTTCAGCCTCCTGCATGAGTATCATGGCCGGCTGCCCATCTTCCATATGGATCTTTACCGCCTGGGATCATCAGCGGAAATTCACGAACTCGGCTTTGAAGAGTATCTCTACGGCAACGGGCTCACCATCATCGAATGGCCTGACCGGCTGCAGGAACTGATGCCCCATTCCCGCCTCGACATCCGGCTGACCCTTGTCGATGAAACCGCCCGCCTGGCGATATTGACCGCTTACGGCGATATGCAGCCGCGCCTCGCCTCTCTCCTGCCCCAATAAAAAATTTGACTTTTGCCGGCTGAAAAGAAAATAATACCTTTACCCGAAATATGAATTCCCGCCTGCGGATATGACGGTTTATCAAACGAAGGCTTACCGACCAATCCATACCAGTCAATGGATACCAAACAGCAGATTACCATTCTCATTGCCGACGATACCCCGATCAATCTGAAGCTGCTGCAGATTTCCCTGGAGAGGGAAGGATACAAGGTCATCTCGGCGATCAACGGGGTAGCGGCCCGGGAACTGGCCGACCAGCACCTGCCCGATCTTATCCTGATGGATATCATCATGCCCAGGGAGAACGGCTTTGAAGTGGTGGAAAAGCTGCAGAGAAATCCCAGGACCAATGCGATTCCGGTCATCTTCCTGACCGGCAACGATGATCTCTCCGCCAAGGTAAAAAGCTTTGAACTGGGGGCGGTGGATTATATCATAAAACCCTTTAACACCAGCGAGGTACTGGCCAGGGTCCGGCTGCATCTGAAGTTAAGCCTGGCCACCAAGGCCCTGGTGCAGAGGCAGACGGAGAAACTCAAACAGATTCATGACGCCCAGGCGGCCATGCTTGTGCACCCCGCCGATCTTCCCCGGGCCAATTTCGGCATCTATTATTCATCACTGTTTGAGGCGGGAGGCGATTTTTATGATGTTCTGCAGGTTTCCGATAAGATCTCCGTATACATGGTAGCGGATGTCTCGGGCCATGACATCGGGACAAGCTTTATCACCGCCGCGGTAAAGGCGCTGATCCAGCAGAACTCTTCCCTGATCTACAGTCCCGCGGACAGCATGAAAATGATGAACAGCGTGCTCATTGATATCCTGCCGGAGGGCAAATATCTGACTGCCGTTTATGCCCGGCTGAACCGTCAGACATTGGTACTGTCCCTGGTCAATGCCGGCCATCCGCCGGTGCTTTATGTGCCGGTTGCCGGACCCGCCCGGTTTATCGCGGCCCAGGGCACACCGGTCGGCATTTTACGGGATGCCTATTTCGATACCTGCGAGATGAAGGTTGAGCCGAAGGACCGGCTCTATATCTATTCTGACGGGCTCCTGGAACGGGCGGGTTCCCGGCGGGTCTGGACGGCGCTGCACCATGAGCTGCTGCCGATCGCGGAAACGATGCGGCATGTCCCGATCCGGGAGGCGGCGGCAATCCTCAACGAAAGGGCCGGCGCCGAGAAAAATGAACCGGATGATGATATCGTCATCATGGCCATCGAGGTATGAGGATGGAGGATTTCATCTCCAGGGAAGAGGATGCCGCCATATCCTGCACCTTTTCTTCAACCCTGGCCAATATTGACCGGGCAATAAACAGCATCAGGGATTTCCTTGGCAGCCGGCACATTGAGTACAACCGGTTCGAGCTGCTCTTTATCCTGCGGGAGGCGCTGAACAACGCCGTCATCCACGGCAACGGCAGCAACAGTGATCTCCGGGTGCATTGCCTCCTGCGCATTGCGGACGACACCCTCGCCATTACCGTGACCGACCAGGGAAAAGGCTTCGACTGGCGGCAGCAGATCATGAAAAAGCCGGTTTCAACCGTCACCACTTCCGGACGGGGTCTGAATGTGATGGAACATTATGGGTATGCAATTCGCTTCAATGATGCCGGCAATACCCTTTATTTAACCAAAAAAATCATATAAGATGTAAGGATGATGGTCTCGTAAAAAGTCTGGGAAAACGCCCGGATGGCTAAGCACAAAACTTCGATATACAAGGCGCGGTGTTTTTTTCAGGGGCTCGATTATACACTTGGTATGTCGAGGTCCTGAAAAAAACCTGCACCGCAGTAGATCGGAGTTTTTGCGACGCCATCAAGGATGTTTCACAAAGGGCCGGTTATGATGGAAGGGCTCATGCACATGAGCCCGCGGCATTTATCAACAAAAAGGGAAAAAAATGAGCCTTATTGAAAGAAAAAATGGTGTGGTAACCATGAAACCGGGCATTGACATTGTGGCTTCACAGTGCGCCGGTCTGAAGCAGGAATTTCTCGAAATCATCAACAGCGGCGAAAAAAAAATCGGCATCGACCTCTCTGAAACCGAGATGATCGATTCTTCAGGCATCGGCCTGCTGATCTCGATCCGCAACAGTCTGAGCAATAACGGCGGCGGCGAGATCGAGTTAATGAACCTGTCCGACGATCTCCGCCAGCTCTTCCGGGTGATGAAGCTGGATAATCATTTTAAAATCAGCTGATGCAAACCGCCGGACACCTGCTGAGGAGAAGCTGTTATGCCCTTGATTGATGATGACGAAACACTGGCAGCCTTTGTTGAAGAATCAAAGGAACACCTGGACGGCATCGAGGCCGATCTGCTGGCCATCGAGGCCGCAGCCGCCAATATTGAGCCGGACAGGGTCAACAAGGTTTTCCGCGCCGTTCATTCGCTGAAAGGCGGAGCGGGATTTCTTGGCCTTGACAAGGTGAAGGAGCTGGCCCATGCCTCGGAAAATCTGATGAACCTCATCAGAAACGAGGAACTGGTGCCGACACCGGCGATCGTCAGCACCCTGCTGGACGCGGCCGATCTTCTCGGCTCCATGATCAACAATGCCTCCGCCAGCAATGAGGTGGATATCTCCGCCCACATTGCCGCCCTGCAGAAAGCGGTGTCGGCCAATCTGGAAGAGGAGCGGAAACCGACCCTGGAACACCGCATTTCCCTGGGCACCCCTGACAACGGGGAAATTTTTCAGATCAGCGAATTTGAACTCAATGCCACCCTGAAGGGGGGAAACAACCTCTTTATCCTCGAATATGATCTCATTGCCGACATCGAGCAACAGGGCAAAACGCCGCTGGCCGTGATCAGAGAGCTGCAGCAGATCGGCCAGCTGATCGACAGCAAGGTGGACATCGCCACGGTCGGCGACCTGACCTCGGACATGGCCGCCATGCGGATTCCGTTCTTTGTCATGTTCGCCACCATCATGGAGATCGACCTGCTGGCCGGTTTCCTGGGCATTGATGCGGCCCGGATTCACATTGTCAATACCGCGGCCCTGCTGCCGGCCAGACAGGCGGAACAGAAACCACCGCCCCCGGCCAGGCAGCCGGAAATACCGGCGGCCCCCCCGGCCATCCATGCCCCGCAGCCGGCCGCAACCCGGCCGCAGGCCGTGGCAACGGCCGAGCCGCCGGCTGCTGAACCGGCCGGACAGAATTTCGTCCCCCGGGCCGCGGCGCCGGCCAAGGCGGCCCCGGCAGCCGTTGAAACCCCGCAGATCAAGGCTGACACCAATCTGCGGGTCAGCGTGAAAATACTCGACAACCTGATGACCCTGGCCGGCGAGCTGGTGCTGACCCGAAACCAGCTGGTGCAGGCCGTGGCCTCCCGCAATCAGCAGGGAGTTGACACGGTTTCCCAGCGTCTCGACCTGGTGACCTCCGAACTGCAGGAGGCGATCATGACCACCAGGATGCAGCCGGTGGGCAACATCTTCAACAAATTCAAACGGGTTGTCCGCGATCTGGAGCTGGACAAGACCATCATCGAGGCCATCGGCGATCCGCTCACCCATCTGGTCCGCAATTCGGTTGATCACGGCATTGAGACCCCGGCCGTGCGCCTGCAGAACAGGAAACCGGAGGTCGGCCTGCTGCGGCTCAGCGCCTTTCACGAAGGCGGCCAGGTGATTATCGAGATCGAGGATGACGGCGCCGGCATCAACACGGACAAGCTGAAGGCCAAGGTGCTGGAAATGGGACTGCATGACCGGGCCCAGCTCGAGTCCATGTCCCCCAAGGAGCTGAACAAACTGATCTTCACCCCCGGCCTCTCCACGGCCAAAGAGGTGACCGATGTCTCGGGCCGCGGCGTGGGCATGGATGTGGTGCATACCAATCTCTCCAAGCTGGGCGGGGTGATTGACATCGAATCCTCCCTGGGCGCCGGCACCACCATCTCCATCAAACTGCCCCTCACCCTGGCCATCATCCCCAGTCTCATCGTCACCTGCCAGCAGGAACGCTTTGCCATTCCCCAGGTCAATCTGGTGGAACTGGTCCGCGTGCCGGCGGGACAGGTCAAGGAACGGATCGAAAAAATCGGCGACGCCCTGGTCATGCGGCTGCGCGGGGAACTGCTGCCGCTCATCCACCTGCGCGATACCCTGGGGATCAAGGATCCCCTCTTCATTGATCCCTTAACCAGCAAGGCCCGGAAAGAGCGGCGGACCAATATCTCCGATCCGCGCGGCAGCGAAAGGAGCCGGCCGCAGCCCGTTGCGGCCGGGGAAGAGGCCGCGGACCGGCCGCAGGGCGCGTTTATCGAACAGCGCAGCGGCGAGGAACGCCGCACCAACCCCCTGAGCGCCTACAATATCCTGGTCCTCTCCTCCGGCGATTTCCACTACGGGTTGATCGTCGACCAGCTCCTCGATTCCGAGGAAATCGTCGTCAAACCCCTCGGCTCCCACCTGCGGAACTGCAAATGCTACGCCGGGGCGACCATTCAGGGGGACGGCAGAGTCGCCCTGATCCTTGACGTGGTGGGCATCAGCACGCAGATGAAACTGAACATGGTGGCCGACAGGATGAAGGCCCAGGTGGCGCAGAGCAAGGATGAAAAAGGGGGCATGGAAGATTCCCAATCCCTGCTGATCGTCATGAACGGGCCGGGGGAGCAGATGGCCGTGCCGCTCGGCCTCATCTCCAGAATTGAACGGATCAAAAATTCGGATATCAGTGTGACCGCCGGCCGCAGAAACATTCAGTACCGGGGGGGCAGCCTGGCCCTGTTCGGGGTCGAAGAGGTGGCCGGCGTCGGTATGCGGGACCAGACGGGTGAAACCTGCTATGTGACCGTCTTTCCGGTCGCCGGCCGGGAAGTGGGCATCATGTTCAGCGAAATCGTCGACATCCTGGACGCCAAGATAAAGATTGACGACATTACCCACAAACAGCCGGGTATTCTCGGCTCCATGATCATCTTTGATAAAATCACCCTGCTTGTCGATCTGTACGGCGTGGTGGTCGGCGTCATGCCGGAATGGGGACTGCTCAAGAGCCCGGCGGAGGAGAGCGGCGGCGGCGAATTCAATGTGCTGATTGTCGAGGATTCAAAATTCTTCATGAACCAGATCCAGAATTTCGTCAGCGAGGCGGGATATCGGACCTTTACCGCCGAGGACGGCGTGGAGGCCCTGAAGGTCCTTGACGAGGAGCATATCCACCTGGTGCTGACCGATATTGAAATGCCCAACATGGACGGCCTGGAGCTGACCCGCAATATCAGGCATGATACCCGCTGGTCGTCGCTGCCCGTGATCGCCGTGACATCCGTGGCCGGCGAGGCGGCGGAAGAAAGGGGCCGGGATGCCGGGGTGGATGAATACATGATTAAACTGGACAGGGAGCAGATCATCGCCAAGATGGATCATTACCTGCGCCGCCGATAGACTTCATCGCCGCCGCACTCCGGGCGGCGGCAAGCAGCCAAGGAAGAGAAACATGACCCAACCTGCAGGGAAAACATCGCACAGCACCAAGGAGCTGGCGATCTTTCAGATAGGCGAAATGCCGTGCGGACTCGACACCTCATGGGTGCGGGAAATCATCAAAAATACCCAGATCACCAGGGTCCATCTGGCACCCGATTATGTCAGGGGGGTGATCAATCTGCGCGGCGAGATCGCCACTGTCATTGATCTCCGGAAAAAATTCTCCATGGAACCGGCTGAAAACAACGGCGCCATGGAGATTGTCGTGGTGCGGAGCAGCTCGGAAAACATCGGCATCCTGGTGGACAGCGTGCGGGATGTCATCTGGGCCGACGAAAAGGACATCACGCCCCCGCCCTCCAATATCAGCGGCGTCACCGGTATTTTCTTCGAAGGCATCTTCAAGATGGAACGCGAACTGGTGGCCATCCTGAACATCGAAGAACTGCTCAAAACCGCGGACTGAGCCGCGGCCTCCGGTGCAACACAACCGCACCGCGCCATCCCCTCGGACGGTGCCCCTGGGCGGCTTCCGTGGATGACTGATCAGTTATTGTCTCAACTTTCTGAGTTGGTATAATATATTGAAATCATAAATTATATGACAAAATTTCCGGTCGTCATTCCGGCACTCAGTTCAGTCCCCGCTTGACGGGGGTGTTTTCAGCCGGAATCCAGTATCCGGTGTTTTCTGGATGCCGGATCAAGTCCGGCATGACGGATTACATGCTGCTTATTTCATACAACTCATTGTTATCTCGAATAATTCACCAACTCAGAAAGTTGAGTTATTGTTTTTTTGTTCTTTGCCGTGCTTGACGATAAACTTCGTTCTTCTCTCTTTTCCCGACGGCAATAACCAAAACGCATATTTCTTTGTCGATTACTTCATAAACGAGACGATATCCGCTGGCCCTTAATTTTATTTTATAGTGGTTTTCAAAGCCTGAAAGCCGGCTTGCTTTGACATGCGGATCCTGGAGACGTTCTTTTAATTTCTTCTTGAATTGCGTTTGAATGGAGTCGTCGAGTTTCTCCCACTCCTTCAGGGCTGTGGGAAGAAATTTAAGCTTGTAGTTATAACTCATCAACATCAACTTCGATGGCGGAGATCTTCTCGTTCTGCCGTTCCCTTACAATCATACCCAGCTGATAGTCCTCAAGTTTTTCCATAAGCTGCTCATAAGTTTCTGCAGGAACGAGATATGCTGTCGGTCTGTTATGGTTGAGAATCGCAATAGGTTCGCCATCTGCCTGGTCAATAAGGGCACTGGGGTTCTTTTTTAATTCGGATATGCTTGCTGAGCAATTTGCTAAAACGGCTTTCATGTTTCACACCATAATTTCAACCGGATGGCTAAGCCATCCGGTTGCTTTTCCCGACTTTTTACGCGCCCGTCACAATTGATATCGCACTAAATTATGGTTATATTTTAGGTCTTAAATATTGATTGGTCAAGCACGTTTTTATGACGAATCAAGTGCCGCAACCTGATTTTTTCAGGATCTACCCCCTCCCCTCCCGGTCCGGCCTGTTTTTTCCATTTGACACCCCCCCGCAAAAGAAGGTATAAATACCTATTTGTTACTTTGTGGTAGGTGGCGTGGGAAATTCCCCCTGATTTCGGATACGATCACCCACCGAAAACAATTTCTTCTTCCATCATTGCGTCATGTTAACGAAAAGATCTCTTAAAGCCAAACTCATCGCCCTGGGCGTGCTGCTTTCCGTCGTCCCTCTGCTGGTGATCAATGTCACCACCGCCCTGCAGAACAGCCATACGAGTGACAAAGCCGGCAACGGCCTTTCGGAACTCGCTTTCAACGACCTCGACCACACCCTGCACGGCATCCTGGCGATGGTTTCCACCCAGCAACAGGTGCTCCAGCAGCAGGTGACCAATGCCTTGAACGTTTCCCAGCGCCTGCTCCGGGATGCCGGCGGCGTCCGCCTCGCTTCCGACGCAACCGTCTCCTGGCAGGCGGTTAACCAGTTGACCGAGGAGACCGGCGCCATTGAACTACCCAGGTTAATGGTCGGTGATGCATGGCTGGGGCAAAACAGGGACCCGGCCAGCCCCACACCCATTGTGGACGACGTCAAATCCCTGGTGGGAGGCACCTGTACGATATTTCAGCGCATGAACGTCGCCGGCGACATGCTGCGGGTGGCCACCAACGTCGAAAAACTCGACCACACCAGGGCCATCGGCACTTACATCCCCGCCCTCAACCCGGACGGCAAGGCCAATCCCGTGGTAGCGACCCTGCTCAAGGGGGAAACCTATTACGGCCGCGCCTTTGTTGTGAACGCCTGGTACATCACGGCCTATGAGCCTCTGCGCAACGACCGCAACGAAATCATGGGCGCCCTTTACTTCGGCATCCCCCAGGAGAGCGCCACAGCCCTGCGAAAGGCCGTCATGGATGTCCGGATCGGCAAGACCGGCTATGTCTACGTGCTCGATTCCAAGGGCAACTACATCATTTCGAAGGACGGCAAGCAGGACGGGAAGAACATCAAGGACGCCACGGACGCCGACGGCCGGTATTTTGTCCGGGAGATCATTGCAAAGGCCGCAACCTCGAAAAGCGGTGAGGTGTTCGAAGCCCGCTATCCATGGAAAAACAGCGACCGGGAAGAGGCCCGAACCAAGGTGGTGCGGCTCGGTTATTTCGCCCCATGGGACTGGATCATCGGTGTGGGCGTTTACGAGGAAGAACTCTTCGAGGCCCGTAATGACATCGAGGCCTATGCCCGCCGCAACCTGGCCGTCCAGCTCGCCGTCACATCGGCAACCCTGCTGCTCACCATCTGTGCCTGGTGGCTGGTCTCCGGCCGGATCGGCCGCCGCCTGACGGCCGTCACCACCCGGATGCAGAGTGCCGCGGAGCAGGTCTTTTCCGCCTCGGGTCAGGTGTCGGACGCCAGTCAGCAACTGGCCGAAGGCGCTACCCAGCAGGCGGCCGCCATCGAGGAAACATCCGCCTCTCTGGAGGAGATGGCCGCCATGACCATGCGAAACGCGGACCACGCCCGGGATGCCGACCTCCTCATGCACGAAGCCGGCGCGACCATCGACAGAGCCAACGAGACCATCGGCCGGATGACGGTATCCATGGAAGAGATCAACAAATCCGGCGAGGAAACCCAGAAGATCATCGATACCATTGACAAGATCGCCTTCCAGACGAACCTGCTGGCCCTGAACGCGGCGGTGGAGGCGGCCCGGGCCGGTCAGGCCGGCGCCGGGTTCGCCGTGGTCGCCACGGAGGTGCGTAACCTGGCCGTCCGGGCCGGGGAGGCGGCGAAAAACACCTCGGAGTTGATCCAGGGTTCAGTCAAACATATCAAGGAGGGCTCAACCCTGCTGGAGGTCACCAACAAGGCGTTCGATGAGGTGGCTGTCAAGGCCCGGCAGGTCACGCAGCTGATCAGTGAAATTGCCACCGCTTCCGACGAACAGGCCAAAGGCATCGGGCAGGTGAACTCGGCCGTGGGCGAAATGGACAAGGTGGTGCAGCAGAACGCGGCCGCCGCTGAAGAGTCCGCCGGGTCTTCCAGGGAAATGAGCACCCAGGCCGAGGTCATGAAGGCCATGGTGGCCGAGATGGTCGCCGTGGTCAACGGCGCCCGGCAGTTCGGGACGCCGGCAACGAAACTGCTGGAACGATGAGGCCGCCTCTTGCGCTGCATGAAGCCGCCCCACCCCATCACCTGACAACATTGACCATGGCCGGGCCGCGCTGCACGGTGCGGTGAAACTCCACAGCCGGCGCGCCGAAGGCCATGGCATACCCCAGGGTGTGATTTGCCGGGATGCCGAGCCGGGCGACCAGGTCGGGACAGAGGGAGATCACCATCATGACCAAGCCGTCCCACACCGTGCCCACACCCCGGGCATGGGCCATGAGCTGGAAGGTGGTCAGGGCGATGTGGGTGTCCTGCACCGGACAGGGAGCCTCCCGCGGAGCGCTGGTCACCAGCAGATGCGGCGCCCCCCGGAAAATGATATCCTTGCCCGTCTCCTGCCAGGCCTGCACGGCCCGGCCGAGATACTGGCCGATGAACCCTTCCGGCAACTGCCCACTCTCCTTCAGTTTCGCCAGATGCGCCATCACCTCTGCCCGCAGGGAATGCATGACTCTCCGGTCCTTAACCACGGTGAACAGCACGCCGCGGGCATTCACCCCGGTCGGGGCATGGCAGGCAATGTCCAGCAGTTCGTCAATCAGTGCAGGGGGCAGATCTTCTTCCTTATACCGGCGGACGGACCTTCGCCCCTTGATCAGGGTCGCCAGCCTGGTCGGGTCCGGCATATTGCCGGCCAGCGGTTCACTCTCATCGGGATTTTTGCCGAAAATCGAAATCGCCGCGGTGGGGCAGACGGCAAGACAGTGCTGGCACTGAATGCAGCCCAGCTCGTCGGTGATCCTCGGGAACCCTTCCAGGGTGATGACCCCGGCCGGACATTCAACCTCGCACTCGCCGCACTGGATGCAGCGTTCCTCATCGACGCGGAACCGGATCATGGTATCCTCCTCTATAAGTTCAGTACTTTTCATGTCGTAACGTAATTTCCAAAAGTTAAGAAATATCTCGGATTCTGGCCTGTTACCAGTAGAGTGCCTAAAGTGCGCTAAAATACTTAAAGTGCCTGAAGTTAAAGGTGTTATCTGATCAGAAAGTACCGAAACTTTAGGCACTTAAGACACTTTAAGCACTTTAGGCACTGGAATGGTTATGGCCGCATGTTCTCCATACCATGTTCTTCCCTGTCCCTGCTTGACATTATCGCCATTGGCCCCTACGTTTTAAGAAAGAGCAGAATACCGCGAGGGAGAAATGATATGGCCGTCAATGAAATTACCCCAACCAGTCCGGTTCCACCATCGACGCCACGCGTTCAGAATGACACCACCCGCCAGGCGGCCCCCGTCCGGCCCAGTGGCACGAATCAAGCCCCGGCAGCGGCTGCCGTGACGCAGACACTGGATCCGATCCTGCAGAACGAGCTGCTGATTAACGAGATACTGCGCAGCTTGAATTTTGTGTCCCGGACCCCGGTGGACACCCGGCTGATCAATGTGACGCCGCCTCCCCTGGCTGACCCGGATGCGGCGCAGGATCTGGATATCGTACTGCAGAAGGAGCTGCTGATCAACCAGGCCCTGCAGAATTTGAGTTTTACGGCCCGGACCCCGACGAATGCCCTGCTGATCAATGAAATACCGCCGCAGGTGGAAGCCGATGAAACGCTGCAGGACCTTGATGCCACCCAGCAGAACGAACTGCTGATCAACGAAGCGTTGCTCACCTTGAACGCCGCGGCCCAAGAGGTCACCGCCGCAGAGGCGGAACTGACCGCCAGGGTAACGGCTGCGGCGCCGCAGGCCCTCACTGCCGCCCTGCAGACGGCGGTGCAGACCCCGGCGGCGGTTGCCGCTGCCGAAGCGGCGGCCCTGGTTCTCACCCTCGCCCCAGGGGAAACCGCAACAGTTGTGCCGCCAACCCCCATTGCCGCAACGTTTGTGACCCAGACGCCGACCCAGTTTCCGCTGCCGTTCTTTCTGCTGAATCCGGACAGGACACCTTACGTTCTGGCTGTGTATGAAACCAGAAACCCGAACCCCGGTCCGGGGGAACCGGCGCCGATCAGCACCGAAGTTCAGCCGGCCGCGCCAGCCGGGATGATCAGGCCCGTTGCCATGGCGGCGCTCAGACAGATATGGACACGGCAGCGGCCGGGAGTGTATGAGGAAAACATTCCCTCCGCCGTCCCGGCGCTGGAAAAAGATCTCCGCCGGGTGCTGAGCCGGGTCAACGAAGATCTGGCAGGCAGCGGCCTGCCCCTCCATCTGGTTATTGCCAGGAGAGAGACGGGGTACGCGGTGGATGTCTACGACTGTTCCGACAATGAGGTGTGCCGGCTGACCTATGATGTGCCCCTGAAGCGGGAAGAATTGACGACTGTCCTGGAAAACCTGCAGCATGAAACAGGGATTATCATCGATATCAGCTCGTGAGCCCCGCTGCGGGCACTTGTCTCTCGGGCCCGCTCCTGCCGCGTAACAGCATGCAAAATTTCCGCGGGCAAAAAAAAAATGTTGCCATGAAGCTGCATTTGGAGGATAAGATCGAGCCTTGTTGCCGGCTGCACCGCAGCCCATCGATACCGCCTTTGCCCGCAATCCCTGCCAGGTGAATGGCGGGCTGCCCCTGGCAAGGGATCATACCGCGACCGGAAAAAAACGCGCGGCACAGGAGAATGTGAATGATACGAAAAATAAGCAGCGCCTATGTCGGCGGAGTTGTCGGCGCACTGATTGACAGCATCAACATCTGGATTCTGGGCAAGATCGGCTTCACCGCCCTCATCGGCGTGGGCATGCGGCCCGAATTCAGACCGGCATGGCTCTATCCCCGTCTGGTCTGGGGCGGTATATGGGGACTGCTGCTCCTGCTGCCGTTCATGAGGGGCCGGACCGTGCAGCGGGGCATGCTCATGAGTCTCGCGCCCACCGCCATGGTCTATTTCGTCATGTTTCCCGAGATGGGCAAAGGGATTTTCGGCCTCGGCTTCGGACTGCTGACCCCGGTGCTCGTCCTGCTCCTGAACTTCATCTGGGGGATTGCTGCAGCCTCCTGGTATGAAAAGGGCCGCTGACCCTCGTGCGCGGCAGCCTCCGCCAACCCCATCCTCACGACCAATACGCACAACCTGCACAATTCCCGATCAACCCCCTGACATCTCTTCCGCCCAATAATCCCTGCACCTAACCTACCCAATCCTCTTCCTGACCCACATATTCCCCGGAAGTCGTTTTATTTGCGCGCTTTTCTCGATACACTTGACTTTTATAGGGATAATTACCTATATTGCGTTCGCACAAATTGCTCAATACGCACAAATGATCAGCATTAAATGACTATAAATTGTTTTTTTGTTTCTTGGGGGGAATATGGAGGAGTTGGTGAAATTCAACTTACGCACTAAAGTAATTCTCATTCCCATGGGACTCGTATTCTTATCAACCTGCCTGCTGCTGGGGGTGACGATTCTCATCCAAAAACATGTATGGCTCGACATGGTGGCTGAAGTGTCGCTGCCGCAGGCGGAGCTGCTCATCGGCAACTTGGGAAAATTCTGCCGGCATGAGGCGCTTGAAATCGGCTGCCTCCTGTTTTCGGTGATTGCCGCTACATTTTTTTTAACGCATTTCCTGCTGAACCGCCTCCTGTCAACTTCGCTGAACAGGATTGTGGGCAGCATCAGGTCGATTGCCCAGGGGAATTACCACTGCCCCGAGCCGGCCGATGAAATAAAAGAACTGCGGATCATTGTCAGCGAGGTAAAAAGACTGGCTGCCCAGCTTGAGGAGCGTGACAGACAGATCAAGCAGGAAATCGCGGAGCGCATCCAGACCGAAAAGGAGCTGCGCAACGCCAAAGAGGAATGGGAAAAGACCTTCAACGCCATTACGGATGTTGTCTGCATTCAGGATGCGGAAATGAAAGTGCTGCGGGTCAACCAGGCGGTCACCACCCTGTTTCATCTCGACCCGAAGGATCTGGTCGGCAAACATTGCTATGAAATCTTCCGCAAGGATTCCGTCGCCTGTCCCGGCTGCCCGGAAATCGAGGCTATCCGGGATCTCAAGCCGCATCGATGCGAAATGCGCCATGAGGCCCTGGGCAAAGTCTTTGAAATCTGCATATCCCCGATCCTCAACGAGCAAAACAAACTCGAGGGCATTGTCCATATCGCCAAGGATATCACCGAACAACGCAAGCTTGAGGCCAGGATCAGCCACTCCAACAAGATAGAGGCAATAGGCACCCTGGCCGGCGGGATCGCCCATGATTTCAACAACATCCTATCCGCCATCCTGGGATACGCCGAAGTGGCCAGGATGCGGCTGCCGTCGGAGAGTCCGGCCAGAGACGATGTGGATGGGGTCATCAAGGCCGGCCATCGGGCCAGGGAACTGGTAAAACATATCCTGGCCTTCAGCCGCAAAACAGAGCATGCCCTGGCGCCCGTGCCGATCCAGTCCGTGGTCAAAGAGGCCATGAAACTCCTGCGGGCATCCATTCCGGCCAACATTGAATTCAAAACGAACTTTGCGGCGTCAGACAGTTACATTCTCGCCGACCCGTCGCACGTGCACCAGATCATCATGAATCTGGGCACCAATGCCTTCCACGCCGTGCAGGAAGGCGGGGGAATTTTAACTTTTTCCCTGCAGGAGATCACCCCCCAGGAACGCGGGATCGCCGATCTGAAGGCCGAACGCTGCATCGAACTGGAAATCAGCGACACGGGGCACGGCATGCCGCCGGAAATCAAGGATAAGATATTTGATCCTTATTTCACCACCAAAGAGATCGGCAAAGGCACGGGCCTGGGACTGTCCGTGGTCCACGGCATCGTCAAAAATTACGGGGGCACCATCACGGTTGACAGCTTGGCCGGGAAAGGCTCCACGTTTCGCATCTATTTCCCGCTGATCAGCATGCAGACGGAGGAAACCCGGGCTGATGACATCGAAGAGCTGCTGCAGTCCGGCAATGAGCGGGTCATGTGCATTGATGACGAGGCAGACATCCTGTATTATACCCGGAAAATGCTGGAGGCACTGGGATATACGGTTTCGACATTTACCAGCAGCCCGGATGCCCTGAATGCATTCAAGCGCAACCCGGAGGATTTCGATCTCATCATCACCGACATGGCCATGCCGAACCTGACAGGCATCGACCTTTCCCGTCAACTCCTGGAATGCAGGCCCGGACTGCCGATCATCCTC
>JACQYM010000078.1 GCA_016208225.1 Deltaproteobacteria bacterium
CGCATGGGCTGCCGGACGGCGGTGCTGACCATCAATGCCGACACCATCGGCGCCATGTCCTGCAATCCCGCCATCGGCGGACTGGCCAAGGGCCACCTGGTCAAGGAGATTGATGCTCTGGGCGGCGAGATGGCCAAAAATATTGACGCCACCGCCATCCAGTTCCGCCGGCTCAACACCAGCAAAGGGCCGGCGGTCTGGTCCTCCCGGGCCCAGGCCGACCGGCTGCTCTACCGGCTGCGCATGAAGTCGGTGCTGGAAAACCAGCCAAACCTCGACATCCGGCAGGCCTTTGCCGACCGGCTGCTGGTGGAAAACGGCAGGATCGCCGGGGTAATCACCTCCCTGGAAGAGACCCTCTCCTGCCGGGCCGTGGTCATTGTCACCGGCACCTTTTTAAACGGACTGATTCACATCGGCCTGAAATCCTTTCCCGCCGGCCGCCAGGGTGACGCCCCGTCCATCTCCCTGGCCAGCAATCTGCGGGAACTGGGTTTTGCCATGGGCCGCATGAAAACCGGCACTACCCCGAGGCTTGACGGCACCACCATCAACTACGATGGCCTTGAGCCGCAGTACAGCGATGAGCCGCCCAATTTCTTCTCCTATGCCACCAGCGGCGCGCCCAGCCTGCCCCAGCGGCCCTGTCACATCACCTACACCAATGAACAGACCCACGCCATCATCCGGGCCGGCACGGACCGCTCGCCCATGTACACCGGCATCATCGAAGGGGTGGGGGCCCGCTACTGCCCCTCCATCGAAGACAAGGTCATGCGCTTTCCGGAAAAGATCCGCCACCAGATCTTTCTCGAACCGGAGGGACTTGACACGGTGGAGGTTTATCCCAATGGCATCCCCACCAGCCTGCCGGTGGACGTGCAGCTGGCCATGCTGCACAGCATCAGGGGGCTGGAACAGGTCAAACTGATCCGGCCCGGCTATGCCATCGAGTATGACTATGTGGATCCGCTGGAGCTGCGTCCGTCCCTGGAAACCAAGCGGCTTGGCGGTCTTTTTCTGGCCGGCCAGATCAACGGCACCTCGGGTTATGAGGAGGCGGCGGCCCAGGGGCTGCTGGCCGGCATCAACGCGGTCAAATACTGCCGGCAAGAGGAGCCGCTGATTCTGGACCGTTCCCAGGCCTATATCGGCGTGCTCATCGATGATCTCGTCACCTGCGGCACCAAGGAGCCGTACCGGCTGTTTACGTCGCGGGCCGAATACCGGCTGCTGCTGCGGGAGGACAACGCCGATCTGAGGCTGCGGGACATCGGCCGCCGGCTCGGCCTGGTGGACGATGTCACCTACGCGGCATTCTGCCGGAAAAGAGAGGCCATCGCTGCCGCCTTTGACTGGCTGAACAACACCCAGGTCAAACCGGGTGATGCCGTCAACGGGCGACTGCAGGCGGCCGGCCAGGCGCCGCTCAAACAGATGGTTTCCATGGCCTCCCTGCTGCGCCGGCCCGCGTTGACCCTGGCCGATCTGGGACCGCTGACCGGCGAGGAAATCCTGGTGGAGCCACAGATTGCCCTGGAAGTCCAGCTGCAGGTCAAATATGAAGGCTATATCCGGCGGCAGCAGGAGCAGGTGGACCGTTTTAAAAAGCTGGAAAATATCAACCTGCCGGAAGACATGGAATACCGAGGCCTGCCGGGCCTGTCCCACGAGGTGGTGGAAAAGTTAAGCAGGATCAGGCCGCGGTCGCTGGGGCAGGCGGCCCGCATTTCCGGAATCACGCCGGCTGCCGTTTCCGTACTGCAGGTGCATCTGAAGAAAGAGGGACTGCTGTAGATGAAAAAAATTCTTATCGTTGAAGACAGCCCGCCGGTGGGGACCATGATCAAAAAACGGTTGGAAAAAACCGGCAGGTATGCGGTCACCTGGGTGAAGAGCATGGGGGAAACAGCGCAACTCCTGGCAGCCCTGGAAAACAGGGATTTTTTTGCCGCCCTGCTTGATTTCAATCTGCCGGACGCCACCGAAGGCGAGGTCATCCCCCTCGTCATCGCGCACGATATCCCGGTAATCGTTTTTACCGGCCATGTGGGTGAAGAGGTGCGGCAGAAGGTCTGGCTCTTCCAGGTGGTTGACTATGTGCTCAAGGAGGATATCGCCAGCATTAACTATATCCTCTCCCTGCTTGACCACCTGGAGAAGAATGGCGCCAGGCAGATTCTGGTGGCCGATAAGGACGACGAAAAGCGGGAGAGAATCGCCGGGCTGCTCCGCGTCCATCGCTATCAGGTGCTGGGCGCTGACTCCGGCCGGGATGCGCTGCGGATTCTTGCGGAAAATCCTGCCATCCGGCTGCTGATCACTGCCTCTGAACTGTGTGACATGGACGGACGCACGCTGATCCAGCGCATCCGGCGGCATGATTCCAAGGAAGAACTGGCCATCATGGGCATTGCCAATGCCGGCGAGCATCTCACCATCGCCCGGTTTCTCAAATATGGCGCGAACCATTGTCTTGCCAGGCAAACCTTTATGCCGGAAGAATTCTACTGCATGGTCAGGCTGCTTGTCGAAAATATTGAACATCTCCAAGACCTTCGTGCCTCAGCCACGCGGGATTTTCTCACCGGCCTGCACAACCGCAGATATTTTTTCAGCAGCGGAGGGCAGCTCTTTGCCGGCGCCGGACGTCATAATCTTTCCCTGGTCTGCGCCATGATTGATATCGATTTCTTCAAGAAGGTCAACGATGCCTATGGCCATGAGGCAGGTGACCTTGTCCTGCAGCATGTGGCGGCCATCTTGAAAAAACGGCTGCGCAGCACGGATATTGTCGCCCGCTTCGGCGGGGAGGAGTTCTGTATTCTGGCCGTCAATCTGGACATCCCGGCGGTTTACAGGATTTTTGAAGAGATGCGTCTTGAAATCGAACAATACTGATGCGCGGCCATGAGACGTAACGGCAGGGAATGAGGCGGAAAATCAGCTGGAAAGAAGAGATGGCGCAAAAATTGCTGTGATAGAGTATGCTGATCACGGGGGAACAAACCCCCTCTGATCCGGGAGACAGATCAAGGAACAGGTAAATCTATGCGTTTCATTCTTCCACTTTTTCTCATCATGCTGCTCTTCCCCCAGCCGCTCAGGGCTGAATATTTTCTCCGGGGCAGGGTGATCACGGTTGACCGGGAAAAAGGCGAAATAACAGTTGCCGTCTTGAACTGCGGGCAGTGCGACCCTGCCGCTCCTGCCGGACAGGAACGGCAGGATACCGGCAGAACGGAAGAGGAAGAGGTCTATATCATCTCCTCCGAATTCATCCCGCCCTGCGCCGCGGCTGACGCCGTTATTTCGGTGTGGGGCGAGCTGCGCCAGGAAAAAGGGGAAAAGCGTATCCAGGCCCGGCGCATCGCCGGCCCGGGCGGGCGCCACGGGCAGGACTCGACAGGGGTGCGCGCCCGGCTGCGCAAGCGCTGCTTTATGAAGCAGGGCGAGCATGCCGGCCCAGGCCCTGGTGAGCCATGACGGCACCCGGCGCGGAAACCGAGGCCGCCAGCCGGCATCAGCCGTCGGACCCCTCTCCCCTGGGGCCATCCTGGAAAATCAACCTGCTGGTCATCGGCGGCCTGATTTTTGTTATTCTTGCCTATTCCCTGTGGCAGATCAGCCAGCTGCGCCGAAACTTCCAGAATTATTCGCGGGAGCATTCCCGGCTGGTGAGCAGCGTCATTGAACAGAACACCCGCACCGCCAGGCTGGCGGAAAATGCCCTGCAGCAGACCATCAAGACCTTTCTGGCCAATACTGCCAAATTTATCGATTACCTGGACTCGGTTGAGCCCTTTTCCCCGGAAGAACTGCAGGCTTTTGCCGATGAGAGCGGGCTCGTCGCCATTTCCATTGCCCGGGGGAACGGCATCATCAACAGCGCCGGCCGGGCCGATGCGCTGCCGCCGGCGGCCTGCGGCGAGGAGAAACCGGTACTCGATTATTTCCCCGAAAAGATGATGTATGTCATGACCTGGCCCCTGCCGGACAAAGGCTGCATCCTGCTCGGTTTCTCCGCTGTCCATATCGAGGAACTGCATCAGCAGCTGCGCATGCCGGCCCTGCTCCAGGCCCTTTCCGCCCTGCCGGGCATCAGGTATGTGCGGGAAGAGCAGCAGCGGCAAAACCCCGGCCGCCCACCGGCCGGCGCGATCCTGGAACAGCGCATCAGTGTCGGCGATACGGTGCTGCTGGTCGGTTTTGATGCCGGCCAGTACTCCATGCGGGTCCGCCAGATCTGGCGCAACGTGCTGATATTCTCCTTGGTGCTGGCCTGTCTGGGGGTCTTCTTTTCCTGGCTGCTGTACCGTTATCAGCGGACGTATCTGCAGAAGATCACCGATTATGAGCGGAAACTGGCCAGGGAAAGGGAGGATGCCGCCCTGGGCCGGGCCACCGCCACCATCACCCATGAGATCCGCAATCCGCTGAACGCCATCAGCATGGGGCTGCAGCGCATCGAGCTGGAGGCGGACGAGCTGAGCCCGGAACACCGCGAACTGGCAGCCAGCATGCGCAATGCGGTCAAGCGTACCAATGCGATTATCGGCGATCTGCTCCGCTACAGCAGGCCGATCGGCGTCAGTCGCCGGACTGCGGTCGATCTGGCCGCACTCATTGCCGGCATTCTGCGTCTCTATGCCCCGCAATGCGAGGCAAAAAAGATCGCGGTCAGCCATACCGGCCAGGTTGACCGGCCGGTCGCTGGCGACGGGGAACTGCTGGGGCAGCTCTTTGAGAACATCATCAAAAATGCGGTGGAGGCCCAGTCGGACGGCGGGTATATTACCGTCAAAAGCGAAACGGACAATGGCCGGGCGCGGATCACCATTGACAACCGCATGACCCAAAGCAGCGTGCCGGACCCGGCCCAGCTTCTTGAACCGTACTTTACCACCAAGACCAGGGGAACAGGCCTTGGCCTGCCCATTGCCCGGCGCATCGCCCAGGCCCATGACGGCAGCCTGGAGCTTGCGGTCCCTGGCGACGGGGATGTTTTCCGGGTGGTGATTACTTTGCCGCTTGGTGACTGAAAAAATGGATACGCCATGAAAATTCTAGTTGTTGATGATGAACAGCTGCAGCGCGAGACATTGAAGGGCTTTCTGGAGAAAAAGGGCTATCAGGTATACGGCGCCGCCAGCGGCGCCGAGGCCCTGCAGATATTCAGCGCCTATCCGATCCCGCTTGCCCTGCTCGATCATAAGATGCCGGACATGAATGGCGATGAGCTGCTGGCCAGAATGAAGGAGATCAACCCATTCCTGCGCGCCATCATGATCACCGCCTATGGCGCGGTGGATACGGCGGTCAGGGTGATGCGGCTCGGGGCCGACGATTTCCTGGAAAAACCGGTGGATCTGCTTGAGCTGCTGGCAAAAATAGAAGGCATTGAGCAGCAGGTGGCCATGGAGGAAGATGTGGCCGCCATCAGCGAAACCATTGACAGCAGTAAGGAGCTGCCGCTGCAGGTCATCGGCGACAGCCCGGAAATGCGTAAACTGCTTTCCGTGGTGCGGCGTGTTTCCCTGACCCCCTGGACCGTGCTCATCCGGGGCGAGACCGGCACGGGCAAGGAACTCATCGCCCTCCTTATTCACCTGCTCAGCCCCCGCATCCAGGCGCCTTTCATCGAGGTGAACTGCGCGGCCATTAATCAGCCGGGTGGGGAGCGAGGTTGATATCGAGGTGGATGTGCGGGTGCTGGCCGCCACCAACCGGGACCTGCGGCAGCTGGTGGCGGAAGGCAAATTCCGGGAGGACCTGTATTACCGGCTGAATGTGCTGGAAATCGAGATCCCGCCCTTACGAAACCGCAAGGAGGATATCCCGCAGCTGGTGGACTTCTTTCTGGCGCGCTACAGCAGTCTGCAGCCGGTCCGTTTTGACCCGGAGGCCCTGGCCACCCTGATCAAATATCCCTTTCCGGGCAATGTGCGCGAGCTTGAACATCTGATCCAGCGCACGGTGACCATGGTGCGCGGCCAGGTGGTGCGCATGGCGGATCTGCCGGCGGAAATGCGATATCACAAGGCGAGCGAGCAGGGCAATCTGGCCGACCGGCTGGAATCCATGGAGCGGGAGATGATTGTCGCGGCCCTGGAAAAAAACGAGTGGGTGCAGACCAGGGCCGCGGAATCCCTGGGCATCAGCGAAAGGGTGCTGCGCTATAAAATGGGCAAGCATGGGATCAGGAAACAATAAACAATGAACAATTGACAATCAACAATGAGCAGTAATCAATTGTTCACTGTTCATTGCCAATTGTTCACCGTCCCCCGTCCAGCACCCGGCGGACAACGGCGGCCAGCTCTTTGCGCACCACCGGTTTTAAGATAAAGGCATTGATCCCCGCCTCCTTGATTTCGGTTTCGGAAAAACCGGTATTGTACCCGGTGCAGAGCAGGATGGGCAGATTCGGCCGGATCTGCCGGATCTTCTTTGCCAGATCAAGACCCGTCATGCGCGGCATGGTATAATCGGTGATCATCAGATCGACTTCATCGGCATGCGCCTGAAAATAGGTGAATGCCTCGACACTGTCGGTCTTGCCGACCACCCGGTAGCCGAGCAGTTCCAGCATCTGCTGGGCGATATCAACAATGAATTCCTCGTCATCGACAAAAACAATGTGCTCCGTGCCGCCGGGAATCTGCTCCTCTTCCACATTCTTTTGTATCTTCTGCCGGGCGTGCACCGGCAGATAGACACTGAACGTGCTGCCCTTGCCGGGCTCACTGTGCACGGCGATGGTGCCGCCCAGGCTTCTGACGATGCCATGCACCACGGAAAGCCCCATGCCGGTCCCTTCCCCCTCGCCCTTGGTGGTGAAGAAAGGGTCGAAAATCCTTTCCTTCACGTCCGGGGTCATGCCATGGCCGGTGTCGCTGATATTGAGCCGCAGATACTGCCCCGGCCTGATCTGAGGGTGGACCCTGGCGAAATCCTGGTCAAGCTCCACGGTGATGAGGGATATGTCAAGTATGCCGCCCGCCTTGCGCATGGCATGGCCGGCATTGGTGCAGAGATTCATGATTACCTGATGGATGCTGGTGGGATCGGCCAGCACCGCCTCGTCCGCCTGCAGATTGGTGCGGATCTCGATTGTTGACGGCAGGGAGGCCTCCAGCAGCTTGATGGTCTCCTTGATGATGATCTTGGGCTGGATCGGATGGGGTTTCATCTCGGTCTGGCGGCTGAAGGTCAGGATCTGTTTGACAAGATCCCGGGCCCGGCCGGCCGCCTCCAGGATCTTGCCGAGACTGCGATAGGCCCCTGAGTTTTCGTCCGTTTCCAGTTTGGCGATTTCGGCGAAACCGAAAATGGCGGACAGGATGTTGTTGAAATCATGGGCAATGCCGCCGGCCAGGGTGCCGATGGCCTCCATTTTCTGGCTCTGCCGGAACATCGTCTCCGTCTTGATCTGCTCTGTTACGTCACGTTTGACAAAGACATAGCCCATGGGGTTGCCGGCCTGATCGAAAATTGGCGATACCGTGGCATCCGCCTCCAGCAGACCGCCGTCTTTTTTTCTGGTGGTTGTCCGCCCCCGCCACACCTTGCCGTCCCGGATGGCGGCCCACATCTCCTTGTACGACTGCTTTTCCTTGCCGCTTTCCAGGAAAGAGTAGGTTCGTCCCATGGCCTCCTTGAGCGCATAGCCGGTAATCTGCTCAAAGGCGGGGTTGGCATACTCAATGGTGCCGTCCATGTCGGTGATAATGATCTCCTCGGCGGCCTGGGCCATGGCCGAGGCCTGGCGGACCAGCTGTTTTTGCGCCTGTTTGCGCTCCGTGATGTCCCTGACAATCGACTGGATACAGGTGGTATCCGCCAGTTCAAGCACATTGAGGCTCACCTCGGCGTCAAAGAGCGTGCCGTCACAGCGCCGATGGGTCCACTCGAAAGACTGCGAGACGCCGGACAGAACGAGCCGGTTTGTTTCAACCACCTTTGCTGCGGAATCACTGCCGTCCGGCTGGACCATCGGAGAAAACCGGTCAGGCGGCTGCCCGATCAGCTCTTCCCGCGTGCAGCCAAACATCTGCAGGGCCTGCTGGTTGCAGTCGATGAACAGGTTATCCCGCAAAATGAAAATAGCGTCGCTGGATGAGTCAAACAGGGAGCGGTAGCGTCTTTCATTTTCCTTCAGCTCCGTCATGACGCGGTTTCGTTCCGCCACCATGCGGTTTGCCGATTCGGCCAGCTGCTGGAATTCGATGAAGTCCAGGGCGCTGCTGTCCAGCTGCTGCGACTGGAAAACCGCGGTGTGAAAAAAGGAGTTGAGGCGGGACAAGTTATTTCTTGTTTTGCCGCTGATGCGGCGGGCGATGACAAAGGAGATGAAAAGCAGTCCGGCGAGCACGCTGAGGGTGACGGCGATATTGTTCCACATGCGGGCGACCATCGCCGCCCGGTCCTCCTCCAAGGCCTTTTCAATGTCATCAAGATATTCTCCGGCCCCCACATACCACTGCCAGTCGGCAATGCCCATGACATAGCTGGTTTTCAGGGCCCGCCGCTGCCCCGCGATATCCGGCATCATATAATAAATATAGCCGCCGCCCGCCCTGGCAAGGTCAATGATTTCCCGGGCGACCCTGGTCACATCCGGGTCACTGGCGGCGAGCAGATTCTGCCCTTTGCCGAAGCCTGCCAGGCCCAGACCATCCCACTGCCCGGCGAAAATGTATCCTTCCCGGCCGAAGCTCATCTCCGTGATGCGGTCAAGCACTTCATGCTTGATTTCCGCTTCCATGTCATCGAGATAGATCCCTGTGCCGATCAGCCAGTTGAAAGGCGCAAAATATTTGATAAAGGAAATTTTGCGGGAATCGTTCCCCAGGGCCTGGGGCTTGGTCCAGCTGTATGCATGAAACCCTTCGCCCTGCGCCTGCACCAGGGCGATCATGTCGCGAAAGGGATATTGCTGTTGTGCGTCCTGCATTTCCAGGACATTCCTGCCCTCAAGGTCCTGGTTGTCGGGAGAAAGTTGATCGACGCCCTCCAGGGATACGGCAAAATAGTAGCCCTTGCCATCATGAAAACGGAGGGCGCGCAGCGCCTCCCGCACCTGGGACCGGATCTCCGCCCCGGTTTTGCTTTTTTTATCGGTTGTATAGATATGCGAGGCCAGGGCATGGGCCTCCAAAACCCTTGATTTGATCTCCTCCCGCAGTTTGTTTTCGGTGTGCGACCTCCGGATGTGGATGCAGTCAATAACATTCTCGACTTGCTTTTTCAGTTCCGCCTTGCGGGATTTGAGCTGCACGGCCCGCATCGCCTCGGCCTGCCTGTTGAAATTCGTATATTCCTGCGAAATCCACAGAAAACCGAGCAGGCCGATGGCGAGTGCCACCAGCAGGCTCATATTGAGGAGAAGCGTGCGGGAAAAACTTTTGGCGCGAGATGGCATGATAAGGTTAGGCAGCCCCTGAAGCGGTTGGGATGGTACACACGAACAGGCTTTACAGTTCTTTATATAATGGGGGAAATACCCCTGTCAATGAACATGGCCGTTACCCCCGGTCGTGATTCCGTTCCCCGGGGACGGTGCCGGCCATCAGGGCAGCCCCCAGGGCATTTCCCACCTCATAGTGGTCCGGGAAAAAAACTTCGGTTGCCAGTCTTGCCGCCACGCCGGGCAGAAAATAACGGGCCGCGGCACCGATGCCGACAATCGGCGCCCTGGCGGAAAACCGGATGTCGAGCAGATTACTGCGGCGCTGGCCGGAGAAAAAATCGGTCATGCTTTTGCCGGTTTCAATTTTCAGGATATGATCGATTATGGCATTCTCGATTTTCTGTTCCACCCCGGCCAGCACCTGCCGGCAGAATTCCTCCGCCGTGATGCCCAGTTCGGCGGCCAGCCGGTCCGCCCCCTCCGTCGCGGCCTGCCGGTTGCCCAGACTGAGAAGGCCGAGCACATGCAGGGCATCGGTGGGGGTGAATCCGATTTCCATGATCAGCTGCAGCCGGTTCAACTCCTTGAGATGGGTCAGCAGGGTGATTTCCGCCATGTCAAAATGCTCTTTGAGCTGTTCGGGCGTGGCCGGGCCATGCTGGGCGAGATAGGTCAGCACCTTGTCCTGGGCCGCATCCTCCGGCTCGATGTTCGGTTCGAGCATCACGCAGGGGTCCCGCAGGCCTTTGCCGATCCACTGCGCCGGCGAAGGCGATTGAACCGCCATGGCAAGGGGCTGCACCCGCCCCGGGCCCACCGAGAGGACCCCCTGCCGGTTCACCGAGGCATGGCTGTCACCGCCGGCGCCCACGGTGGACATCTGCACCGCATCCACATGGGTGAGCCATTCGCCGATCAGGCTGCCCTGATCATCGATGATGGGACGTCCCTCCCTGATGATGGTGATATCGGTGGTGGTGCCGCCGATATCAACAATCAGCGCCTCCGGGGCCGGGGCAAAGGAGAGGCCGTACCAGGCGGTGGCGGCAGGTCCGCTGGCCACGGTGGAGGCGGCCTGTTTGAGGGTGTTGCCGATGTCCATGGGCCGCGCATCGCCGCGGATGATATAAACCTTGCCGGCCACGCCGAGGGAGGCGAGCGCCTCCTGCATGCCGTTCAGGAAATCCTGCATGACCGGCATCAGTCGGACATTGAACACGGAGGTCGCGGCCCGTTCCTTGATGCCGGGCCGGTCGCTCACCTCATGGGAGAGGAAGACCGGTTTCGGATCAATCATCCTGATGGCTTCGGCCATGATCTGCTCGTGGGCGGGATTGACGATGCTCATGGCGGCGCAGACGGCATAGGCGTCCACATGGGTCTTGCAGCGCAGCACGGCGTCCACCAGTCCTTCCATGTCCAGTTTTTCCTCCTCTTCGCCCAGGTGGTTATGCCCGCCGCGGAGAAAGGAAGTTGACACCACCGGCAACCGGAAGTGTTTGGCCGGACCGGCAATGAGCAGACCCACTGCCGCCCCTTTGCCTTCCACCACCGTATTGGTGGCCAGGGTGGTGGAGACGGCAACCACCCCCACTTCAGCGGGCTGCACAGGGGAATCGGCAAACAGCTGCCGCAGACATCGGGCGATGCCCAGACTGAGTTGATGATGGGTGGTCGGCACCTTGGCCGTGAACAGCACCCTGTTTGCCGGCTGCTCGAGCAGCACCGCGTCCGTGTAAGTGCCGCCGGCATCGATGCCGATGATGTATCTATTGTTTTCTGTTTTCATTTTTTTGTGGTATCTGGAGGTTGATTGGTTGATAAGCAGGACGGCATCGCCATGGGAACAGGAACCGGGGCCTGCGGTTACCGACCTGCATCCGTTTTACGAAATCTTGACCCCTGTTCCGGAAAATACTATGATAAAGGGCATGTTGTCGTGATTTCGCAGGTTATCGGAAAGAGGAGGCAATGGCAAACCCTTTAAATACCCAGGAAGAACTTTTCCGCCAGCTTCGGGATTTTATCGACAGAATGCCGAGTCTGTCAACCACCGTAACAAAGGTGATGGAGGTCTGCAACCAGCCCAATACCTCCCCCAATGACCTGAACCGGGTCATTGCCCTTGACCCCGTGCTTACCGGCCATGTGTTGAAGCTGATCAACTCCGCCTACTACTCGCTGCCGAACCAGGTCACCTCGCTGACCAGGGCCATCATCATGCTGGGATTGAACACGGTGAAAAACCTGGCCTTGAGCACCGCCGTCCTCGGCACCCTCGGCAAGGAAACCTCCCGCTGCCTTTCCATGGACACCTTCTGGACCCACTCCATCTGCGTGGGGGTTACGGCCAAGGCCCTGGCTGCGGAAAAAAAAATTCCGGTGGCCAACCGGGAGGAATATTTTGTCGCCGGTCTGCTGCATGATCTGGGCAAGATCCCCCTGTCGAACTGTTTCCCTCGGCAATATCAGCAGGCCCTCGATCTCGCCGACCTGCAGCGCTGCAGTCTGGTCAAGGCGGAAAAAATGATTTTCGGGTTTGATCACCGGCTGACCGGCAAGATGATCGGCGAAAAATGGCAGCTCAGCCCGGCCATGATCGCCTGTCTCTCCCACCACCACAACCCGGAAACAGTGGATGAAGACAAACGGCCGCTGGTGGCCACCGTGGCCCTGGCCAACCTGTACGCCAATATCTTTGAAATCGGTTCGGCCGGCGATATTCATCAGGAGGTGCCCGCGGTGGATCAGATCATTGCCGCGGCCGGCATGGAATGGTCCAGGGTTGCCTCCCTGCATCCGACAGTGCTGGCGGAAATAGAAAAGGCGCAGATATTCCTGCAGATCACCAAGGAGTGACCATGAAAATAAAATTCTGGGGGGTGCGCGGCTCCATTCCCTGTCCCGGACCCCTTACCATGCAGTATGGGGGCAATACCCCATGCCTGGAAATCCGTTTTCCCGATATTGACCGGCTGATCATCATCGACGCCGGCTCCGGCATCCGCGAGCTGGGGAATTTCATGATGAAGCATGACCTGCCCAAGGGGCCGATCCGCACCGAAATCTTTCTCTCCCACACCCACTGGGACCACATCATGGGGTTTCCCTTTTTTACCCCCATTTACATCCCCGGCAGCAGACTCAAGGTATACGGCCCGGTCTCCTACGAGCAGGACACCCTGGAAAAAATCGTCGGCGGCCAGCTCACCTACCGCTATTTCCCGGTGCGCGGCGAAGAACTGGCGGCCTCCATTACCTATATCGATCTGAAGGAGGGGAAATTCGATCTGGGCGACGGCATCATCCTCACCACCAAATATCTCAATCATCCCATTCTCTGTCTCGGCTACCGCTTCGAGTATCAGGGCAAGGTGTTCTGCACCGCCTATGACACCGAACCGTTCCGCAACCTCTTTATCACCGATCCGGCCCATCCCGACTATGACGAGGCCATGGGTTATGAAGGCGAACTGGCGGCCAGGGAACAGAATGAGGCCCTGGAACGGTTTGTGGCCGGCGCCGACCTGCTCGTCCATGACTGCCAGTATACCAGGACCGAGTATGAGGCGGGCAAGGCCGGCTGGGGCCACTCCTATTTTGAGCATGTGTGTCCCATGGCGGTACGCAACAACATCAAGGCCCTGGCCCTTTTTCATCATGACCCCATGCGCACCGACGCCCAGATAGACGAACTGGCCAAGACCTATGGCCGGAGCGGGGAAAACCCCGGCCCGGAGATCTTTTTTGCCAGGGAGGGGACGGTCATCGAACTGTGACCGACTCGCAAAACTGGAAATTAACCGCGGAGCGCATGGAGCACACAGAGATAACTAATTGAAGAAGTATTATTTCTTGTCTGTTTCCGGGTGCTGTGCGATGAAAAAAGACTTTTTACGAAGGGTCAACCGGCAAGCATCATGCAGAATTGTCCGCAGGCCCGCAGACGCTTGGGGCATTCGAAAAAAAGTCCGACCGGACCCCGCTATGCGGAGATTATCCTCTTTTTTTTGGGGGCTGCTGCTGTTTCATGAGTGAGGGCTCATGGAAGAAAGTTGCATAACCGGCTTTCCGTGCCTGCATTGTCGAGGAATTCGGAAAATGTCTCTCCGCACCACAGAGCCACTCGGGGGAGAATGAAGAAATATTTTTAATTACATCTAGTTACCCCTGCGGGCTCTGTGCCCGCCGCGGGTAGTTTTCAGTTTACTATTTCAGCATTTTTTCTTTTTTTCTTTTCTGCCGTCGTCCTTCCCCATCCGCCATGGGCCACGGGCCATCCGCCACGGACCATCCGCCATGAGCCATCCCCGTCAGCCATCCGCCATGAGGCGGCCACATTTTTTTTCATTGAAAATTGAAAATAAATGTGATAACCATCGCTTTCATATATATGAATGACCATTCATCTTTTAGGTATCTTTACTGAAAATCGGAAATCCATGGGAAATACATTTCAAGATCTGCTGAGCGAAAAAAAGGGTGAAATCCTGGAGAAATGGGAAGACAGCATCTTAAGCGGCTACGCTCCGGACGCATTCCATATCTTTAAAAAACAGAAAGACCAGTTTGCCAACCCGATCGGCCACAAAGTAAGAACAGGGCTGGCGGAACTCTATGAGGTTCTCTGTGAATCCAGCAACAAGGAAGTCCTCACGCCGGATCTGCAGGAACTCATCAAGCTCAGAGTCGTGCAGAAAGCGTCGCCGGCGGATGCGGTTTCTTTTGTTTTCAAGCTGAAAGATATTGTGCGCCGGGAGCTGACCAAAAAAAGGATTACCGAATCATATCAGGAGTGGGTGGCATTTGACGCCAGGGTCGATGCGGCTGCGCTCGTTATTTTTGATATGTTCATGATCAGCAAGGAGCAACTGTATAAGGTAAGAATTAATGAATTCGAGCACGGAAGACATATTCTGACCGACGGATCCATCTGTCCCTCTGCTCTGGTGCGCCGGAATGAGCAGAATGCTGAGGCAGGCGGAGTCTGTCCCTGAACAGGGTGAACGATGCCGGGTGACCATGCCGGCGGCGCAGAACCGCAGGCGTTACAGTTTTAGCGGCCCCGCAAGATGCAGGCCCCCTTCGGGCAGGCGCTTCGGGAACTTTTACACACTTAAAGTGAGGCGAGGTAACGGTAAATGAGAGTCCTGTATCCCTTCATTGCAGTCTTAGCACTGATCGTGGTTGCCTTCTTGGGAGGGAAGGTAACAGGTCTGCAGTATCTGTTGGGGGTGGTGCTACCCTACCTGGCGTTCGGTGTGTTTATCGTGGGATTTGTCAATCGTGTGCTCTATTGGGCGAAATCCCCGGTACCATTCCGGATACCAACCACGTGCGGGCAGGAAAAATCACTGCCTTGGATCAATTATGACCGGCTTGACTGCCCTTCCAGCAAGCTGGAGGTCGCGGCCCGGATGTTTCTGGAGATCGTGCTTTTCCGGTCTCTTTTCCGCAACACCAGAGCGGAAATCCATGACGGCCCGAAACTTGTGTATGGATCCAGCAAATTTCTCTGGCTTTTCGCCCTGCTGTTCCATTACTCATTTCTGATCATCGTGCTCCGTCACCTTCGTCTGTTCACGCAGCCCATTCCGTTTTTCGTGCCCTTGCTCGAATTCGCGGACGGCATGCTGCAGATCGGCGCCCCGCGCCTGTATCTGACCGACAGCATTTTTCTGCTGGCGATCGCGTTCCTCTTTGCCCGACGGTTGGCACTGCGCCATATCCGCTACATTTCCCTGCCGGCCGACTATTTCCCGCTCGTCCTGATCTTTGCCATCGGCGCTACCGGTCTTCTCATGCGCTATGTGTACCGGGTCGACATCGCCGCGGTAAAACAGATCACCGCCGGACTGGCGGCCTTTTCACCTACTCTGCCTGCCGGGATTCACCCGATATTCTTCATTCATGTCACCCTGGTGTGCGCATTGATGGTTTATTTCCCGTTCAGCAAGCTGATGCATATGGGCGGTGTATTTCTCAGCCCAACCCGTAACATGTCCAATAACAATCGTGCGGTACGGCATATTAATCCATGGAACGATCCGGCAATCAAGCCCCATTCATACGCGGCCTATGAAGATGAATTCAGGGAATTCATGAAAGATGCCGGTATCCCAGTTGAAAAGGAATAAATAAAATGGCGATTCCAAAAGCAGCGCAGTTAGGTGTCAATGTAGTAAGGGAGCCATCCCTAATGACCGGATCCATCCCCAAACAGGACTGGATGGACGTTCCGGCGGTATTCAGGGAGGGCAATTTCTGTTATCCTGCGAAAAAATCCATGGTGGAATACCATAAGTTTCCTAATCCACGCGAGTGGAGTCCTGATCAGGATGACTGGAAACTGCCGGATGGCTGGGAGGATATCATCTTAAACGGCATCAAGGAGCGGCTGGATAAGTTCCGTTCCTTCAAGTTGTTCATGGACATCTGCGTTCGATGCGGCGCCTGTGCGGACAAGTGCCATTTTTTTCTCGGCACCGGTGATCCCAAGAACATGCCGGTTCTCCGGGCGGAACTGGTCAGGTCGGTCTACCGGAATGACTTTACCACCGCCGGCAAGCTGCTCGGTAAAATGGCGGGCGGCCGGCCGATGACCGTCGGTGTTCTGAAGGAATGGTTCATGTACGCCTATCAGTGCACGGAATGCCGCCGCTGTTCCGTCTACTGCCCCTACGGGATTGACACGGCGGAAGTGACCATGATGATGCGCGAACTGCTGCATCTGGTCGGCGTGGGCACCAACTGGATCCTGGAACCGGCGGCCAACTCCAACCGTACCGGCAACCATATGGGATTGCAGCCCCATACCCTGAAAGAGAACGTCGAATATCTCTGCGACGACATCGAGACGATTACCGGCGTCAGAATCACCCCGACCTGGAACCGCAAGGGCGCCGAGGTGCTTTTCATCACTCCGTCCGCGGACGTCTTTGCCGAACCGGGCATTTACACCGCCATGGGGTATCTGCTGCTTTTCGAACATATCGGGCTGGACTATACCTGGTCAACCTACTCATCCGAGGGCGGCAATTTCGGTCTCTTCACCTCCAACGAAATGATGAAGAAATTGAACGCCAAGATGTATGCCGAGTCCAAGCGGCTGGGCGTCAAGTGGATACTGGGCGGCGAATGCGGTCACATGTGGCGGGTGCTGCACCAGTATATGGACACCATGAACGGTCCCGCCGATCATCTCGAGGTGCCCAAATCACCGATCACCGGTACAGTTTTTGATAATGCGGCCTCGACGAAGATGGTCCATATCAGCGAATTCACCGCGGACCTGATCAGAAACAACAAACTGAAACTCGACCCGAAAAGAAACGCCCATCGCATTCCGACCTACCATGACTCCTGCAATCCGGCCCGGGCCATGGGCCTGCTGGATGAACCGAGGTATATCCTCGATCATGTGGTGCCGAAGTGGCATGAGATGCCGGAGAACACCATCCGGGAAAAAACCTTCTGCTGCGGCAGCGGCACCGGCCTCAACACCGGTGAGATCATGGAGCTCCGCATGCGCTCCGGTCTGCCGCGGGCCAACGCGGTCAAGCATGTCGTCGATAAATTCGGGGTCAACATGCTGAGCTGTGTCTGCGCCATTGACCGGGCGACCCTCTCGGCGCTGATGGAGTACTGGAACCCGACGGTCGGGGTGTGTGGAATTTCGGAACTGGTGGGCAACGCGCTCATAATGGACGGCGAAAAAGAGCGGGAAACCGGACTCCGGTTCGAAGCTCTTGAAGGAATGGAGGGATAATTCGATGTATAATAAAGGAACAATTATTCCCGGCCTGATTATATTCGTTGGTCTCATGCTGTTTGCCATCTTTAACAACTTCGGGGAAAAGGTCGAGCCGCCTAAACCTGAGAAACCGGTTGGGTACAAGGAATGTGTGAAGCCCTTGCAGTATATGAAGGAATCACATATGGAACTCCTGAACGTCTGGCGTGATGAAGTCATTCGGGAAGGCAAAAGGGAACAGGTGGCGGCTGGCGGCGCGATGTATGAGAAAAGCCTGCAGAACGGCTGTATGCACTGCCATACCAGCAAGAAGAAATTCTGTGATACGTGTCACGAGTATGCTTCGGTATATCCTTACTGTTGGGACTGCCATGTCGCACCCCAGGAAAATATGGCACTTGAGGAGGCGAAATAATGGATAGTTCAAGACGAAAATTCCTGAAGATTGCCGGTATTTCAGCTGTTGCCGGCATAGGAGCGCCTTCTGCCCTGAATATGCTGATGAAAAATGAGGTTCAGGCATCATCTGCAGGCGGCGAACATGGCGCACAGACTGAAGCGCACGGCGAACAGGGCGGCCACGGGGCGGCACCGACCGGCAAGCGGTACGGCATGGTGATTGACGCGGTCAAATTCCATGAAAATCAAGGCTTGGCGGAAAAATGCATTGCCGCCTGCCACGACTATTTCAATGTGCCGAATTTCGGCAACAAGAAGGATGAGATTAAATGGCTGTGGCAGATGCCTTTTACCAACGCCTTTCCCGGTGATGAAAGCCACTATAAGAAGGATGACCGGACCCATGCGATGCAATTCATGGTGCTCTGCAACCATTGCGACAATCCGCCCTGCGTGCGGGCCTGCCCGACCAAGGCCACATTCAAGAACGCGGACGGTATTGTCATGATGGACTTTCACCGCTGCATCGGCTGCCGCTTCTGTATGGCGGCATGCCCCTACGGCGCCAGGAGTTTCAACTGGCGTGATCCGCGCGGCTCCAAAGACGGCGTGCCGTTCATCAAGAAAGTAAATCCGGAATTCCCCACCAGAATGCGGGGTGTCGTGGAGAAATGCAGTTTCTGTGATTTGCGGGTGAAAAGGGGTCTGCAGCCGCTCTGCGTGGAAGCAACCGGTGATACAAAGGCGATGGTCTTTGGTGACCTGAATGATCCGAATTCCGAAGTGTCACAGGTATTGCGGGCAAGGTTCACAATTCAACGTAAACCCTCTTTGGGCACCATGCCCTCAGTATTTTACATCATCTAAGGTGATCAATTATGTTAGAAAAATCGCTCAAAGGTAATCTAGGATACTGGGCATGGATCCTGTTCCTGCTCGGTATCATCGGGGTGGGCGTCATCTGCTATATTGTCCAGTACAATTATGGTCTTGGCGCCACGGGCATGAGCCGGGATGTGACCTGGGGTGTCTATATCTCCCAGTTCACCTTCCTGGTCGGTGTCGCGGCTGGTGGTTTGATGCTTGTTCTGCCCTATTATCTCCATCACTACAAAGACTTCGGCCGCATCACCATCCTCGGTGAATTCATGGCCATCGCCTCGGTCGCCATGTGTATGCTGTTCATCATGGCCGACCTTGGCCAGCCGATGCGCGCCTTGAACGTTGTGTTGCATCCGACGCCGAATTCCATGCTCTTCTATGACATGATCGTGCTCTCCGGATACCTCTTTCTGAACGTGGTGTGCGGCTGGGTTGTGCTGCACTCGGAATATAAAGGGATCAAGTATCCGAACTGGGTCAAGCCGTTGATCTACCTTTCCATTCCCTGGGCCGTCAGTATCCACACCGTAACAGCGTTTCTGTACTGCGGTCTGCCCGGTCGCCATTTCTGGCTCACCGCCATTCTGGCCCCGCGCTTTCTCGCCTCCGCCTTTGCCGCCGGACCGTGTCTGCTCATGGTCATCGCCTTGATCATGAAACGGACCACCAAATTCGACATCGGCAGGGTGGCCCAGGATAAACTGGTAACCATTATCGGTTATGCGGCGTTGCTCAATTTCTTCTTCCTGGGCTGTGAGATATTCGTTGCTTACTACAGCACCATTCCCGGTCACATGCACACCCTGGATTATCTCTACTTCGGGTTGACTGATCATGTTACCGGTGTAACCCACAACAATCTGGTGCCTTTCATGCGCGCCTCGCTCGTCCTGGGCTTTGCCGGCATCGCGCTGATTTTTGTGTCCCGGTACCTGAAGTCGGACGGACTGCTGGCCGTGTCCTGCATCCTGATCTTTGTTTCCTTCTGGATCGACAAAGGTCTCGGGCTGGTGCTCGGCGGTTTCGTTCCGAACGGTCTGGAGCAGATCACGGAATATGTGCCCACCGCGGTTGAGATCGGCATCACGGCCGGTGTCTGGGCGACCGGTTTCTTCATTATCACCATACTCTACAAAGTCGCCATCTCCGTGAAACTGGAGAACGAAGGGACAGCCTGATATTTTTCATAGACAGCGACAAAAAAACAGGTCCCGCCAGGGGCCTGTTTTTTTTTGTCCGGCGGCAAATAAAGCCGTGGGGGAAATAGTCGGCCCGTTTCATCGTTAGAAAAAAGCAATTGACAATCGTGGTATTATTTGATAATGATTATTAAAATCAAATATGAAATTCTACATGAGGTGTTCATTATGGGTTGTCAATGTTCCTGCAAAAATGAAATGATGGATGAGCAGCAGAAAATTCTTTCGGCCATGGCGGCCATCAACGGTCCCTGCGGCTGCAAAGAGATAGCCGCAGCTACCGGCATCGACAGCAAATCATTAAGCTGCCGTCTGAAGAGTCTGAAAACAAAAGGGTATATCGACAGCCCGGCCCGCTGCCGCTACGAAATTACCCCTGAGGGAAAAGCTGTCCTGTAGGACTATGCCGGCGCCGCTGCAGGACGGGCCATGGAAAGTGGCGGCCTTGCGCAGAGGCGTTTTTCCCGGGATTTACCAACACCAAAAAAACAAGGAGGAGACAATGGCTCACGCGAAATATGAATGCCCATGCGGTTATGTGTATGACCCGGCAGAAGGGGATTATGAGCACGGCATCGAGCCGGGTACAGCCTTCGAAGACCTGCCGGACAGCTGGGTCTGCCCCAAGTGCGGGGCGGAAAAGGAATACTTCAACAAAATGTAGCAGCCCGTTGCGTCCCGCACCCCTTTTGCGGCCTGACGCAACGAGATGGCGCTGCCAGCCGGCACAACCTGGGCCGGCACGTCTTTTTCTCTCACTCGTCTCTCCTGCCGGCAAGGTGCGGGGGCTTTCCTTGCCCTTTGCCCGCCGGTTCGTCTTCTCTCCCGCCGGCTTTCCTCTTGACAAGATGTGCCTCGCATTATAAGCAGACAGTATATTTACTGCATCATTCCCCATAAATGTCTCTGGTAACAACGGCCCTCACAGCATATGGAATATAAAAATATTCTTGACCTGATCGGCAACACGAAAATCGTGCCCATCAACCGGTTGAATCCGCACAGGAAGGTTGTCATCTACGCCAAGATCGAGTCCGGCAATCCGGGCGGCTCGGTAAAGGACCGGGTGGCCCTGTCCATGATCGAGACGGCGGAAAAGAACGGCGAACTGACCCCGGATAAAATCGTGCTCGAAGCGACAAGCGGCAACACCGGTATCGGGCTGTCCATGGTCTGCGCGGTCAAGGGCTACCGCTGCCAGCTGATCATGCCCGAGTCGGCCAGTATCGAGCGCCGCAAGATCATGGAGGCATACGGCGCGCAGATCCTGCTGACCCCCGGCAAGCGGGGCACGGACGGCGCCATCGAAAAGGCCTATGCCATGGCCAGGGAGCACCCGGACCAGTACTTTCTCGCCGATCAGTTCAACAACGACGCCAACTGGATGGCCCATGTCAAGACCACCGGCCCCGAAATCTGGGAGCAGACGGGGGGCCGGGTGACGGATGTGGTCGCCACCCTGGGCACCACCGGCACGGTGATGGGGTTGTGCCGCTATTTTGCCGAGCATCACCCGCAGGTGCGGATCACGGCGGTCGAGCCCTTTCTCGGCCACAAGATCCAGGGGCTCAAAAACATGAAGGAGTCCTATAAACCGGGCATCTTCGACAAGACCAGACCGTACCAGATCATCAATATCCCGGATGAGGAGGCCTTCCGCCATGCCCGGCTGCTGGCCAGAAAAGAGGGGATCTTTGCCGGCATGAGTTCCGGCGCCGCCATCTACGCGGCCCTGACCGTGGCGGAACAGCTGGAGGAGGGGGTCATTGTCGTCATCCTGCCGGACAGCGGCGATAAATATCTGAGCACCGAACTCTTTACCAGCAAAAAGGAAAAGAAAACAAAAAGCGAAGGGCTGCGCTTCTTCAACTCGCTGACCCGCAAAAAGGAGATGTTCCAGCCCCTGTCGCCCAACCGCACCACCTTTTATGCCTGCGGCCCCACGGCCTACGAAATTGCCAACCTGGGCCACTGCCGCCGCTTTATCGTGGCGGACCTGATCCACCGGCTGCTCCTGCACAATGGCTACAATGTCGAATTTTACATGAATTTCACCGATCTTGACGACAACACCATCAGCGGCGCGGCGCAGACGGGCAAGTCCCTGCAGGAATTCACCGCCTATTATATCGACGAATTCATGAAGGAGATCGAGGCGCTGGGCGTCAAAAAGGCCACCGGCTACCCCAGGGCCTCGGACCATGTGGATGAAATGATCAACATCGCCCATGAGCTGATCCACAAAGGGTCCGCCTATGAGCAGCACGGCTCGGTCTATTTCGACATCAGCAAATTCAAGAATTACGGCAAGCTTTCCCGGGTGCCCCTGGACAAGATCAAGGTGGGCATGACCGTGGATCTCGATGATTACGAAAAGAACAACCCGCTCGATTTCACCCTGATGAAACGGTCAACCCTGGCCGAACTGAAAAGCGGCATCTTTTTCCATACGGACCGGGGCAACATGCGGCCCGGCTGGCATATTGAATGCGCCGCCATGACCATGCATTATTTGGGCGACACCATGGACATCCACACCAGCGGCCGCGACCTCATCTTCCCGCATCATGAAAATGAAAATGCCATCGCCGAAAGCCTGACCGGCAAACCCCTGGCCCGCTTCTGGATCCACAGCGAGCTGCTGCTGGTGGACGGCAAGAAGATGAGCCATGACAACCACAATGTCATCACCCTGCGCCAGCTGGTCGAACAGGGCTACACCCCGCGGGAAATCCGGTTTTTCCTGATCCGCAACCATTACCGCAAGCCCATCAACTTCTCCAACAAGAAGCTCGATACGGCCAGGGCGAGCCTCAGGCGGCTTGATGAATTCACCCGCAAACTGCAATGTCTGCCGCCGGACCTGCCGCATCCCAAGGTGGCAGCCTATGTTACGGAAATGGAAGAGAATTTCCAGGCGGCCATGCAGGATGACATGAACGTGTCCAGGGCCTTTGGCGCCCTGTTTGACTTCATCAAAAAGGTGAACCCGATCATCAATGCCGGCCAGCTTGACCGCGATCAGAAACAGTACATCAAGGAAACCCTGGAAAGGATCGACGCGGTGTTCCATGTCCTGAAGCTTGAGGAATGCCCCCTGGCGCCGGAGATCGACAAACTGATCCAGGAGCGGGAAAAGGCGCGGAAAGAGAAGGATTGGGCCAAGGCGGACAATGTCCGCATCCGGCTGGCCGAACAGGGGATCACGGTGATGGACACGGCCAAGGGCCCGGTGTGGAAGGAAAACGGGAACAACTGACGGCGGAATTCGTAAAAAGTCGATTTTCACCACGGAGCACACAGAGATCACAGAGAAAAAAAATTTAATTAGGGATTCAGCAATTGTTGATATACCGTTTATCTGTGTCGTCATTCCGGCTAAAAACATGCCGGAATGACGACACAGATAAACGGTATTTTTATAACTTCTAAGTCCCTTACATCCGGTTATCTCTGCGGACTCTGTGCTCTCTGTGGTTGATTTTCAGTTTTTCCGACGCCATCTTTTTGATCCCCGCTCATTTTCAGGCAGTCGGGACGTGTTATGCCTTGACCACCGGCAATTCCTGCCAGCTGGTGGTGTAGGCGGCTGATTTTTTCTGCTGCCTGTTGCGCCACGGCTTGGTGAGGCCTGCCGCAGCATGCTGGATGGTGCAGCGGCCCCACTTGCCGTTGATGCGGTCCAGGGCCGCCATGAGCGGTCCGCTTTTTTTATCCTGGCCGGCAAAGAGATTCGGCTGGTAATGGGATTCCGGCACCAGGCCGAAGAGCACCACCCCCGCCTTCTGGTAGCGCAGCCCCGGCTGATACAGGCCGGCCAGGGCGGGCAGGGCGTGGTTGATCAGTACCGTGGTGCTGGCCGTTGGTTCAGGCAGGGTGATGACCCGGCGGCCGCTGTAGGGCACGGTCGTTTTGCTGAAACGGTTGGTGCTGATGGAGATCTCCAGACTGTTGGCCAGGGCGTGCTGGGCGCGGAGCCGCACCGCCGCCTGCTCCACATAGGTGGCCAGGGCCTCCTTGAGGGCGGCCAGCGACTCCACCTGGCAGCCGAACGATTTCGAGCTGGCAATGGATTTGCGGCTGACCGGGCATTCTTCCAGGCTGATGCAGGAGATGCCCCGCAGCTCCATGGCGGTGCGCAGACCGGTGATGCTCAGGTTTCGACGCAGCCACTCATCCCCGCAGTTTTTCAGATCAAGGGCGGTGGTGATTCCGCTCAGCGCCAGCCGTTCCGCCAGCCGGCGGCCAATCCCCCACACATCGGCCGCGGCAAAGCGGCCGAGAATTTCATCAACATCCGCCCCGCTGATATCAAACACCCCCTGCAGGGCCGCATTTTTTTTGGCAACGCGGCCGGCAACCTTGGCGAGTGTCTTGGTCGGCCCGATGCCGATGGAAACCGGAATGCCGGTCCAGCGCAGCACCGTGCGGCGCAGCTGGCCGCCATATGCGGTGAGCGTCCCGCCGGCCATGGCGGACAGATGCAGAAAGGCCTCATCAATGGAATAGACCTCCACGGCCGGCTCCAGCCGTCTGAGCAGCGCCATCACCCGGCTGGAGATATCGCCGTACAGGGCGTAATTGGAGGAAAAAACCGCAACATCGTGGGCCTGCAGAAACTTTTCGCACTTGAAATAGGGGTCGCCCATCCTGACGCCCAGGGCCTTGGCTTCGTTGGAGCGGGCAATGATGCAGCCGTCATTGTTGGATAGCACCACAACGGGTTTGCCGATGAGCCGCGGATCAAAGAGCCGCTCACAGGAGGCATAGAAATTGTTGCAGTCAACAAGGGCAAAGAGTCGGCTCATATGGGTTGTTCGCTCCGGGTATCGTGCAAAATCTGCCAGTTGGGAGGACAATTTTTCAAATGCCCTACAGACGATGGATGGCGCAGGTGGCAACCCCCCACACCTCAAGCTCCATTTCTTTTTCTATTTCCGTGGGCGGATACAGGGGATTTTCTGCCACCAGCCGGCAGGAATCACCGGTTTTCACCAGCCGTTTCACGGTCAGCTCGCCGTCCACAATGGCAATGACGATCCTGCCGGAGATCGGCTCAAGGGAGCGGTCGACAATGAGAATATCATCATGATGGATACCGGCGTTGATCATGGAATCGCCGGCCACCCGCACAAAAAAGGTGGCAGCGGGGTTGGCGATCAGATATTCGTTCAGGTCCAGCTCTCGGTCGATATAATCATCCGCCGGGGAAGGGAAACCGGCGGAAACACCGCTTAAAAAAAGCGGGCGTAATACCCTGCTCTTTTTCTCAAACCGGTAAATGCCGGCAATGGAGGGGGCAAGGCGGGGTGCGTGCATCTGATTCCTCGGGCGGAAGGGGGAAAAGGGCGGCCGGCTGCTCCGCAGTCTCTTCAGAAAATAACAGAGGGGCTTTTAACAGTCAACACGCTTATAATAGAGGTCAGAATTCAGGAGCCAGGAGTCTGAAAATTAACCACAGAGGGCACAGAGCCCACAGAGATAACTGATTGTAATTCAAAATATTTTCTCTGTGATCTCCGTGTGCTAAAATCATCATTGTTGCCGCCGTTCTGCTCGTCATGACCCACCGCGCCCCGGCCACGGCCGCCGAATATGCCACCATCCTGGCGGACCAGCAGGGGGTTGCCGTCACCATCTACAATCAGGACCTGGCCCTGGTAAAAGACCGGCGCGCCATCAGTCTGCCGGCGGGCGAGCATGTCCTGGCCTTCCGGGAGGTCAGCGCCCAGCTCAAGCCGGAAACCGCCCTGTTGAGCGGCGGTGACCTCACCGTGCTGGAGCAGAACTTTGAATTTGATCTGCTCACCCCCCGGGCCCTGCTGGAAAAATATGTGGGCCGGGAGGTGACGGTGGTCCGCACCCACCCGACCACCGGCGAGGAGAGCCGGGACAAGGCCCGGGTGCTGAGCGCCAGTGAGGGGGTGGTGCTCAAGCTTGGCGACCATATCGAAACAGGCATCCCCGGCCGCCTGGTCTTTGCCGACGTGCCGGAAAATCTGCGGGACCGGCCGACCCTTACCATGCTGGCCAGAAGCGGCACGGATAAGCCCCGCACCGTGGAGCTGAGCTACCTGACCGGCGGGCTCGGCTGGCAGGCGGATTATGTGGCGGAACTCAACCCCGCGGATGACGCTATGGATATCAACGGCTGGGTCACCCTGACCAACACGAGCGGGGCAACATATACTAATGCCAGCCTGCAGCTCGTGGCCGGTGATGTCCACCGGGCCCCGATCGAACAAGCCGGCCGCCTGCTTGCCCGGGACAAGGTGATGGCCATGAGCGCCGAAATGCAGGAAGGCATGGCTGAGGAGCAGATGTTTGAATACCACCTCTACAGCCTGGAGCGGCCGACCACCATCCGGGACAACCAGACCAAACAGGTGGCCCTGCTGCAGGCCGGGCAGATACCCTGCCGCAAGGAGCTGATCCTGCAGGGCAACGATGCTTATTACCGCGGCCAGTATGGCGAACTCGGGGAAAAGGCAAAGATCGGCGTTTTCGTCGAGATCGTGAACAGCAAGAAAAACAACCTGGGCCTGCCGCTGCCGAAGGGCGTGGTGCGCGTCTACAAAAAGGACGGCCGGGACCGGCTGCAGTTTGTCGGCGAAGACCGCATCGACCACACCCCGGAAAACGAGACGCTACGCCTGAAGCTCGGCGATTCCTTTGATGTCACGGCCTTGCGGCAGCAGACGGATTTCAGGAAGGTGGCCGGTTTTGCCCGGTATAACTATGTGTATGAGGCCGCCTTCCGCATCGAACTGAAAAACGGCAAAAAAGAGGCGGCCACCGTCAAGGTGGTGGAACCGGTGCCCGGCGACTGGGAGATGCTGGAAGAGTCGCTGCCCCATGAAAAGGCGGCGAGCAACACCGCCGTCTGGCAGGTGCCGGTGCCGCCGCTCGGGGCAACTGTTTTGAGCTACCGGGTGCGGGTGAAGTATTGATCGGTTCGTAAAGCGAAAAATTACCACAGAGAGCACAGAGCCCACAGAGTGCCTAAAGTTGACAGATTCGCAAAAACAAGAAATTACCACAGAGCCCACAGAGCCCACAGAGATAACAGACTGTCATAAAAATATTTTCTCTGTGCTCTCTGTGCGCTCTGTGGTGGAAAATGATTTTATCCGGCGCGGGGCTTCTTCGGCTTTTTGCGCAGGCCGTCCACCATATGCATGATACCGAGCAGGGGATGATGCAGCAGCATGCGCGGCCCGACAAAGCGCATCACCTTTCTGATCTGCTCGCGCTGCTCCGGCCGGTAGCAGTGGATGGGACATTTGCCGCAGGTTGTCTTGCCGGCCTGAAAAGGGCACTTTTGTAACCGCAGGCGGGCATAGTCGAGCAGTTCGCTGCACTCGGCGCACAGCGACTCCCCGCCATGATGCTGCTCCCGGCAGTAGATGCGGATCATGGCCTCGATGGTCTCGGCCTCTCTTTGCATGCGTCTGGAAGAAAACATGGTTCTCCTATGAAAGTCCTTGTCTGTCTTGCTGTGCAGGCCGGGACGTAGGAGCGGGCATTGCCCGCGACGGCTGTCTCTATCATGGGTATGGCCGCTCCCACGCCGCGAGACTTTCATGCTTCGTTGGTCCCGTTTGCGGAGATGGCGGTTAGCAGGAATCCGGCTCCCTCGCGGGATGCCGGCTAAAAACATGCCGGCATGCCGGCACGGATAAACGGTACGTTGATAACTTCTACGTCACTCGGAGGGACAATAGCAGGTGGAATGGCCGCACGTCAAGTCATGGCCTCCATTGCCAGCGGTCCGCGAAATTGAGTTGCAAATTGCGGCCTCTCATGCTAAAAAACGCCTTTACCACCTTGCCAGCCAATTCACGTGCCCGTAGCTCAGCTGGATAGAGCACCGGCCTTCTAAGCCGTAGGTCACAGGTTCGAATCCTGTCGGGCGCGCCAATAAAATCAAGCGGTTATCCGATAAACGGATGACCGTTTTTTTATTTTCTTGTATTTTTGCTCCAATTTTTCTCCAATAAGAAATAAATTCTTAAGCCGAAATGGAGATCAAAAATCATGGCTACGATCAGAAAGCGGGGCGCCCTGCAATGGGAAGCCCGTATCCGGAGAAAAGGGCAACCAACCCAATGCCAGACATTCGAGACAAAAAAAGACGCTGAGGATTGGGCGCGGGAGATTGAGTCAGAAATGAGGCGGGGAGTCTTCATTTGCCGCAAAGAGGTTGAGACCACTACCCTGGCCGAGGCCCTGGACCGGTACGCAAGGGAAATCACTGTGCATAAAAAAGGGGCTCGGCAGGAGTTGCTGCGTATCGAGGCATGGAAGCGCCGCCCTCTCGCTCAAAGATTTCTCGCTACCCTTCGCGGCCAGGACTTCGCCAAATACCGGGATGAGCGCCTAGCTGCCGGAAAATCGGCGAGCACGACCAGGCATGAACTTGCCATCATTTCTCATATGTTCACCATCGCACAAAAAGAATGGGGCATGGAAGTCCTCAACAACCCCGTCCAGGCGATCCGCCTGCCCTCAGCATGGCAGGGGGCGCGTGATCGGCGGCTACAGGGTGACGAAGAAGAGCGGCTTCTTGCCGCCTGCGGCACGTCTAAAAACATTGCCCTGAAGGATATTGTGATTGTGGCCATTGAAACCGCTATGCGTCTCGGGGAGCTTCTTAGCCTGCGATGGTCTGAAATCGACCCGCAAAAGCGGGTCGCCCGCTTAATTGAAAC
>JACQYM010000343.1 GCA_016208225.1 Deltaproteobacteria bacterium
CCCGGATGTCTTCCTCCCCTGATGATTCATGCCGGTTGCCCTGGAACGGCCAGAGTCCGGCATGGGCAGTGGCCGACCGGGCCAGCAGGGCTGCCCCCAGGCAGAGGAATGTGCGGCGGTCGACGGGTTTCATGGTGGTAGTGTACCACAATGATCCGGCACGGCGCAACAGTCCTGGAGAAGCTTCACCCCTGACAGAGCTGGAGCCGAAGGTGTGTTACGGCAGGAATTCCGAAAGAAAGGAATAAATGTTCCGGGAAAATGGAATAGGGTCGTTTTGGGTAACATGCTGATTTTAAAGTACAATATCGCATTATCATGGTTTACTGTTCCATAAGTGCGGAAATCCGGGCAGGAAAGTACATGCGCCGGCTAGGCACATGACGGTATAACTATATGAAATTGTGTTTTTTTTCAGCATGTAAAGATAAAAACAAAAACGGGACGATTCTTGCACGGGACAAGAACAACTTGTCAAAATAAGTACCTGCGCAGTGCAACAGGCGAGACGATCAAGCAGATCGGCATATGGCCTGCCGGCCCTATTCAATCAAGCAAAGGAGTGACAATGCAGAAGAAATTAGCAGGTCTCACCGCCGGCCTCGTGCTGTTCGGCATGGCCGGCATGGCCGATGCCGCTTTAACCACCATCGGCACCGCCACTTACAACGGCTCGGACTACAAGCTGATCTGGGACGATGACAACAACGGGAACTCGGTCATCTGGCTGGATTACAGTAATACCCCGGCCGTCTGGTCGGCTCAGGTGGCCTGGGCCGCCGGGCTGGATGCGGCCCTGACTTATCATGTCGATGCCGCCTATAAGGTTGCCTGGGATGATGCCGCCTGGCGTCTGCCGAGTACGGTGGACGGGCCTAATAAATATGGCTATGACGGCAGCACCACGGCAGGCTATAACATCACCAGTTCCGAGATGGGCCATCTCTATTACGATGAGCTGGGTAATCTGGGGTATCTTGACCCTGCTGGAAATTCTCAGGCAGGATTTGGATTACAACATACCGGAGATTTCGATAATTTAACTGATGAGTCCTGGTGGTGGTCCGGTACTGAGAATGCTGCCGATCCGGTCCGCGCCTGGGCCATCTACATGCCCCATGGCTACCAGGGCTACCTCGTCAAGAGCGGCAGTGGCGTCGGGTTAGCCATTCGCAGCGGACAAGTTTCAGCGGTTCCCGTCCCTGCGGCCATCTGGTTGCTCGGGTCAGGGCTGACAGGGATGGCAGTCCTGCGACGTCGAATAAAAGGGAAGCTCGTTTGATCCGCCGGTAATTTTGGTTATTTGATAATTTGTCCCCCCTCACTTTTCACCCGTGCGGTTGACGTTTACCGGACAGGGCCAGCATGCCGGCTGCCTTGATCAGTATCAGGCAGGCCGTGGCGTAGATCGTGCCGAGAAAGGGGAGCAGCAGCAGGCTGGTGGCCAGGGCGCCGCAGGCCGCGCCGATGAGATCGGCGGAAAAGGTCCGGGCCGCGGCCGGATTGTCGCTGCCGCCCAGGGTGAGCGCCAGGGGGAACTGGCAGCCGCACAACATGGAAACCATGAAGCCGATTGCCAGGAAAAAGGATGGCGGCAGCCGGTCATGGGCCGTGGTCAGGGCGAGCAGCAGCAGGGTCAGAATCAGGATAAGGCCCGCATCGCAGGCGGCCAGCCGTTTCCGGCAATCACCCCGCCTCCGCAGCCGTTCGCCGAGCCAGGCGCCGGGCAGCAGCCCGGTCAGGAAGACAGTGACCAGCAGACCTATCTGTTCGTAAACATAGCCGAAAAGAATCTGGTAGATGAAAATGACCAGGATCTCGCTGCCCATGATGACGCAGCCGGTGGAAAAGAGGACCAGTTCCTCGCGCCGGGCGCGGCAGAGATAGACGAGGAGCAGGATGGAGCTGCCGATGATGAACGGCAGGGGCGAGGCGGCAAAACGGGCGAACCACTGCCGGAACATGAGGCGCAGCAGAAAAGGGGCGGTATCGCGATTTATCGGGGTGTCGGCCTGCAGGTTTTCCCGCAGGGAGCGCAGCCGTTCCGGGGTGATGTTGCCGCTGTAAAAGCTGCTGATAAAGGCGGTTTCTATCCCTTTGTTGCGCAAGAGCAGGGGGATGTCCGTATTGACCGGCAGACTGCTGCAGAGAAAGAAGACCTTGCTGCCGGGCAGCAGCTGCACATGCTGGAAATGGTCTTTGGCGCTGTTGTACAGGGATGAGATTTTCAGCCGCGCCGGCTCGGCCAGGTAATTGTCAAAACCCGCGACGCTGAAAGAGAAGATGCCGCCGGGACGCAGATGCTGCCGGGCCAGCCGGAAAAAATCGCTGGTATAAAAGCGGTTGACCTGAAAGGTGTCCGGTTCCGGCAGATTGACGATGATGGCATCGTATTGCCGGTCCGAGGCGGCGAGAAAGGCCCTGCCGTCCCGGTGGATGATGTGCAGGGCCGGGATGGGGGCAAGCAGCCGGAAGCGCAGCTGCGCCTCGGTCAATTCCCGGTCGATCTGCAGGTAGTCCACCTGTTGGGGCCGGTACTTGGCCACCTCTTCCAGCATGCCCCCTTCCGCGCCGATGAGCAGGATCAAACGCGGCTCAGCAACCTGGGAGAGGGGAAAATGAATCGTCTCTTCATCCTGGCCCTGGTTATGACTGCTGAAGACCGGGGCCCCATCGACAAAGATGGTCAGCTGTTCCCTGTCCCGCTGCACGGTGATGCGGCCATAACGTGATTCCGCATAATGGACCAGCTTTCCCTCAAGCGGGGCGAGCGTGGCGGTTTCAACCGCCAGGCCGCCCGCCAGCACCGCCAGGCAACCGGCCACTGCCGCGAAAAACAGGGGCCGGCGCCGTTGCGGGCCGGGCACAACAAGCAGCGCGGCGGCACAGAGCGGCAGGTTGGCCAGGAACACGGACTGCAGGGGCGTGAGCCACAGCACCAGCACGAAGGAAAATAACAGGCCGCCGCAGATGTCCCCCTGGTTGTCAAGCATGTACACCCTGGCGCCGGGAAAGTCGGGCTGGCCACGGCGCTGGACGTAGAGTCCGTAAGGCAGCAGAAAACCGTTCAGGATGGCGTAGGGCGCGGTGAAGAGAAAGATGAAGGCCAGGGTCTGATA
>JACQYM010000344.1 GCA_016208225.1 Deltaproteobacteria bacterium
GAGCGCGTGCCGCTCATGGCCGGCCTGCAGGAGGTGCTCTACGCCAAGGCCGACGGCGGCCTGCGTTTCCACGACTGGATCGACCTGCCGAATCCCGACTTCGGCCGCGACACCGTCTACGGCAACAAGGACGACGGCGCCACCGTGGGCACCAACTGTGCCCCGGCGGCGGGTCTCGGCATCACCATGGCTGCCACCGACCGGGTGATCGTGCGCTACGCTGCCAAGGCCTCCATCTGGGGTCCCATGGCCGCCAACGGCGAAGACATCCTGGCCGATGATGCCTGCGGTGCCGGCGAATTCAGCATGCTGGATGTGGACAGCGCCACCTGCGCCACCACCGGCTGCGCCCACAAATGCGTCAATATTACCTATGGCGCCTCCGACGTGGCCGGCGAGGCCTTTACCCAGAGTTCCGTGGGCTGGATAATGGGGCCGCGGACCGACGGTGTGTATGACGGCACGTCCACCGACTCCTACTATGATCTCGGCGAAAACAGCTACAGCGGCTATGACGCCTCGAACCTCGACGATGTCCGGCCGGTGGTAGTGCCTTTTTCCTTTTTCGTCACCGAGGATGTGCCGGTGGACAACCTGAGCCGGCTGCAGGCGGTACTGGCCTTTTCCGGCCAGGCGACCAACTGGGAGGATATCGGCATCGAGGCCAACGGCGACACGACGGTTGACACCAAGATTACCCTTTGCATGCGTCACGCCGGTTCCGGCACCCACGCCACCCTGGACCACGCGGTTATGCACGGCGATGCAGGTCTCGTCGATACAGAGAACATTGACGGCACCGACGGTTCCATCAAGTGGTTCAATGAGGGCTCCTCGGACCTGATCAAATGCATGACCTATGACGGCAGCCTGGTCTGGCCCGTGGCCACCTCCTACGCCGTCGGTTATGCCGATTCCGACAAGTGCGGCACGGCCATGACCAAGGCGGAAGCGGATGCCGATCCCAATGACGCCCTGACCTGGAGCTCCACCTGCAACGGCGTCAGCGGCGTATCCCAGAACGTAAAGAGAATTAAATACGAGGGGCTGGCAGGCGACCGCGCCAACATCAGGAACTGCGCCTATTCCTTCTGGGCTGCCCAGTATCTGTACTATGATGCAGCCGAGGTAAATCCGGCCACTCCGGCAAACAACAACGACAAGGTCCATAAGGCGCTCTACGACTTCATGGCTGATCCGGCCAAAGTTCCGGGCCTGTTCTGGGCCACCCAGAACGAGATGAAGTGCGTGAAGGCCAATGACTTCGTGTACCCGACCATTAAATAACTTTTCTTTGTAACTACTCTGGTGCCTGGTCTACGGATGTTTCGGCTGTCAGGGAAGGAAAATTGCCAGATGAGGCCACATTCGCCCCATGATTTCAAACCTGCTGGGGAACAGATTTAGCCTGAAGAGCTGACGGCCCTGCATCGCGGACATTTTTTTTCCTGACAGACCGGCATATCATAGTCTAACCAACCTGAGTAGTTACTTTTTTCATGTTGATGTCAATACCCGCAGCCTCGGCCGCGGGTATTTTTTTGTCCGGTCGAGTCGAGCTAACTGAAAATTAACAGAAGGCTAACCAAAAGACAAACAAAGGCATGTTAAGTAGCGGTGTCTGCACGCCAGCAGGGGCGGGCAATAAATGATCATATCAGATGGGGTGGATTCATGTTCAACCGGCGCAGTATCTTCACAGTTTTTCGCAAGTCTTCTTTGCTTCTTCTTCTTTCCTCTGTCGGCTGCGCCGGCATACAGCCTTTGCCGGCTCCCATTACCCTGGGTCAGCCCGTGCGGGTGGATTACACCTGCACACTGAGCAATGGCGGTCTGGCAGCCACTACTTCCGAAGACAAGGGTGGATTATCCGATAGTGCCAGGTCTTCAATTTTTGCCGCGCCGGAAAAATATGGCCCGGTCCTGATGACGGCTGGCGAGGTGGCGGAATGCACGGAGTGCGACAGGGACAGGCGCCATTTTCGCCTGGTGCTTGAGGAAACGATCCAGAAGCAGCTTGTCGGTCTGCCGCCGGGCAGGAAAACCGCCATGGCCGTGACAACCGATGAACTGCTCCTGGATGAACAGGAGGGACAGATCAAGATCAGGCGCAGCCAGAGCCGGCTCAGGGTCAAGCCCTTTGACGGCAGGCAGCTGCAGGAGATGCTCGGCCGCATGCCGGCAGTGGGCGAAACCGTGGCGCCGGCCGGGTCTTCGATCCTGCCCTTCAAGGTGCTGGAGATCAAGGGTCCGGCCGTGATCGTCGAGTTCCAGGTGGATCCGAACCTGCCTTTCCCCACCCCCTTCGGGCCCGCAGCCATTACCTCCTCCGATGACAAGGAGTTCGGGATCACGATCAATCCGGCCATGGGCCATCTGGTCCGCTCCGGCGGGCTGATCGGCAGGGTTGTGGACTTTGACGATGAATACATCACCCTCGATTACCGTCACCCCTTCGGGTATGAGGAACTGCTCTGCGAGGTGACGGTGACCGAAGCCGAGGAGTCGGGGCAGGGGACACAGGCCATGCTGTCGAAAAAGATCGGGCACTGATTGCCCAACGGATACCGCGCAATACCGTCGATTTTGACAGGAGCGGGCCATGCCCGCGATAACTGGGTTTCCGTAATGCCGAAAAGGTCGCGGGCATGGCCCGCTCCGACCCGGCTTGGTCAAAAAAAATTACTTATGATAAACCGCCGCCACAGACGACGTGAAGCGCTCATGATGAAAAAAAACCTTATCACCCTGATTTTTCTGCTGGTCACGATTCTCACCTCGCCCTGCTCGGGCCAGGAAGAAGATGCGGCCGGGACCTTTGCCATTACCGGCTACAGGGTCAAGGGCAATACCATTTTTGACGGGGCGGAGATGGCGGGAATCACGGCGCCCTATACCGGTCCGGCCATGACCACGGAACAGATCGAACAGGCCCGCAATGCCCAGGAAAAGGCCTACCATGAACTCGGCTATCCGACGGTGCTGGTCAATATTCCGGAACAGACGGTGGAGAGCGGCACCGTGCTGCTCGAAGTGGTGGAAAGCCGCATCCGCCGGGTCCGCATCACCGGCAACAGATACTATACCATGGAAAGGATCCGGAACGATCTGCCCTCGCTGGCGCCCGGTTCCATCCTGTACCTGCCGCGCCTGCAGGAGGAGCTGAACCGGCTCAACCGCGGCCGGGACCTGAAAGTGGCGCCGGTGCTGCAGCCGGGGAAAAATCCGGGCACCATCGATGTGGAGCTGAAGGTGGTGGACCGTCTGCCCCTGCACGGCTCCCTGGAACTGAGCAACAGGGCAAGCCACGATACCAGCAGTCTGCGTCTGAACGGCACCCTGCGGTACGAAAATCTGTGGCAGCGCAGCCACTCCGCCTCGCTGCAGTACCAGACCGCACCGGAAGAACCAGATGAGGTGCAGGTTTTTGCCGGATCATACATCCTGCCCTCGCCCTGGCATCCGGATGACCTGCTGGTGCTGTATGGCGTTGCCTCGGACAGCGATACCGCCTTTGGCCAGGGATTTCAGGTCACCGGCAAAGGCAATATGGTGGGCGTGCGGTATGTCTGCTCCCTGCCCTCCTACAAGTCCTATGCCCATAACATCACCATGGGCGTGGATTATAAGGATTTTGATGAGGAACTCGGTTTCGAGACTGGCGATGAACCTGTCTTCACCCCGGTCAAATACGCGCCGCTTTCCTTCGCCTATACCGGTTCGCTGCCTGACAGCAGCGGCTTCACCCAGTTCAGCGCCGGGCTGAACATGGCGTTTCGCGGTTTGGTTACCGATTCCAGTGAATTCGAGTTGAAACGGTTTGGCGCGCGCGGCAATTATCTGTACGCCACCATGGGTGTGGAGCGCCACCAGAAGCTGCCGGCTGGTTTCGGCCTTTTTCTGAAGCTGGACGGGCAGCTGGCCAGTCAACCGCTCATCTCCAATGAACAGTACAGCGCCGGCGGCATGATGAGCGTGCGCGGCTACAAGGAGAGCGAGGAGATGGGAGACAATGCCATTCATGCCATGGCGGAGCTGTCCGCGGCCGATATGACCACCTTCTTTGCCCGGCCGTGGGAATCGGTCAGCGCCGTGCCCTATGTTTTTTTTGACTATGCGAGCCTGGCGGTGCGGTCACCGCTGCCGGGCCAGGAGGCCGGTCTGGATCTGAGCGGGACCGGCGTCGGGTTGCGCGGCCGCGTCACCGACAGGATCAGCTATGATCTCTGCTGGGCCGTGGCCCTGTCCACCACGGAACAGACCGAAAGCGGCACGGACCGGGCGAATTTTGTGTTGAAGTATGAGTTTTAGAAGTGAGGAGTGAGGAGTCAGGAGTTAGGAGTGAGGAGGGAGAAAAATGATCTGCAATAGCAAATTTGATGAAGTCGTAATAATCGTTAGAGTCGCAAAGGGTATCCGGGTATTGGGCAACAGCTTGAAATCACATTGTTTCAGTCTGTTACTCCTCACTGTTCACTCCTTACTCCTCACTCACTGAAAGGGAGCAGCCATGAAAAATAACAAAATGATCACCAAGAGATACTCCCGCATCCTGGCGCTGAATATCGGTCTCACCCTCACCTCCACCATGGCCTTTGCGGCCCAGGGGCCAGCCACTTTTTTCGGCACGGCAATCAATAATATCCTGCCCGCCCCCAGACTGCCGACTGTTCTGCCCAATGCGGTGCCCACCGGATTTAACCCGGCAACCGGCATGTTGTCTTCGGTTGACGATGTGGTGGATGAAAAAACCGGGGCGAGAAAAGTGACGGTCTACCAGATTGAGGACAAGGCCATTGCCTCCTGGGAAACCTTCAACATCGGCGAAAAAAGCTGGGTTTATTTCGATCAGCAGGGGAATACGGACTGGCAGGCATTGAACCGTATCTATGATCAGAACCCCAGCCAGATTTTCGGCAAACTGACCGCCGACGGCCAGGTCTATCTCGTCAACCAGAACGGTATCCTCTTCGGCGGCACTTCCTCGGTCAATGTCCACTCGCTTGTCGCCTCTTCCCTGAATGTGGACAATGACACCTTCCTCAACCTGACGAACAACAGTGAGATCACTTTCGACGGCACTGAAAATTATGATCCGGAGAACCAGCCCGGCTGGCAGCCCGGCAACGGTTTTATCTACAACCAGGGCGGTTTTATCAGCGTTGAGCTGGTCAAGGAAGAAAATGGCGAGGCGACGGTCATCCGGGATGGTTCCGTGTTTCTGGTGGCCCCTGATGTGGGCAACAGCGGTACGATTGTCGCCCCTTACGGC
>JACQYM010000079.1 GCA_016208225.1 Deltaproteobacteria bacterium
AGTCCGGTCATGAAAGAAGTGAGGCCAGTAAAAAGATTTGCGCGCGTTTTTTGACGGACTCGTAAAAACTTAAAATTAACCACAGAGCGCACAGGGTCCACAGAGATAACTAATTGTAATAAATATTACTTATCTGCGTTCTCCGTACGTTCTGCGGTTGCAAATAGACCTTTACGAATTCATCAAGAGTTGATTCAGACGATATAGAGCATTTCCGCCAAGAGTGCAAACAGAGAAAACGGCGGCGCCGCATCACCCTTGCAGCCCTTCTGTCTCCTGTCTCCTGTCTCCTGGCTCCTGACTCCTGGCTCCTGACTCCTGGCAGTTTACAGAATCGGCTTCATGGCGCTCATGTACGACCGCAGCTCTTCGCCGATCATCTCTACCCCGGTATAGCGGATGGATTCGTTGGCCCGGATGAGCTCGATATTGTCCACCCCGGTATCTTGAAGAACAAGACCGCGGCCGATGACGTCCGCGTCGATTTTCTTCATGAAACCGGCCAGCAGCGGCATGGCGGCCTGGGTGAAGAGATAGCAGCCATACTCGGCCGTGTCGGAGATGACCACGTTCATCTCATAGAGCTTTTTGCGGGCGATGGTGTTGGCGATCAGCGGCACCTCGTGCAGGGATTCATAGTAGGCCGATTCCTCCTTGATGCCGGCGGAAACCATGGTGTCAAACGCCAGCTCGACCCCGGCCTTGACCATGGCCACCATGAGAATGCCGTTGTCGAAATACTCCTGTTCGGCAATGACCGCATCCGTGCTCGCCGATTTCTCAAAAGCGGTCTCCCCTGTTGCGGCCCGCCATTTGAGCAGGTTGGCATCGCCATTCGCCCAGTCCTGCATCATGGTGCGGGAAAAATCGCCGGACATGATATCATCCATGTGTTTATGAAAAAGGGGCGTCAGGATCATCTTCAGCTCATCCGCCAGTTTGACGGCCCGGAGCTTGGCCGGGTTGGACAGACGATCCATCATATTGGTGATGCCGCCATGCTTCAGGGCCTCGGTGACGGTTTCCCAGCCGTACTGGATGAGCTTGGAGGCGTAGCCCGCCTCAACCCCCTTTTCGATCATCTTATCAAAGCAGAGCAGGGACCCGACCTGCAGCATGCCGCAGAGGATGGTCTGCTCGCCCATGAGATCCGATTTCACCTCGGCGATGAACGACGACTGCAGCACCCCGGCCCGGTCGGCGCCGGTGCCGCAGGCATAGGCCTTGGCCATCTCCCACCCCTCGCCTTTCGGGTCGTTTTCCCGGTGCACGGCAATGAGGGTCGGCACGCCGAAGCCGCGCTTATACTCCTCCCGCACCTCGGTGCCGGGGGATTTGGGCGCCACCATGATCACCGTGAGATCCTTGCGGATCTGCATGCCCTCTTCCACGATATTGAAGCCGTGGGAATAGGAGAGACACGCCCCTTTTTTCATCAGCGGCATCACCGCCGTGACCACTGCGGTGTGCTGCTTGTCCGGGGTCAGGTTGATGACCAGATCGGCGGACGGGATGAGTTCCTCATAGGTGCCGACCTGAAAGCCGTTCGACGTGGCATTCTGCCAGGACTTGCGCTTTTCGGCAATGGCCGCGGCCCGCAGGGTATAGGAAACATCCAGACCGCTGTCGCGCAGATTGAGCCCCTGATGCAGCCCCTGGGCCCCGCAGCCGATGATGACGATCTTTTTGCCCAGCAGGGCGTCAACGCCGTTAAACTCCGATGCCTCCATGAATCGGCACTGGCCGAGTTCTTCCAGCTGCAGGCGCAACGGGTTTTCCAGCAGCCCTTCATATTTTCAGCCTACCAGCAATTTCTATTGCGTAAAGTGATTTATTTGCTATGCTGTATTGCAGAAAATGCAACAATAAGCTACGGGCACCCCTAGCCCCGGCACAGCTCCTCTTTTCACTCTTTTGCCTATTGCCTTATGCCTTTCCCCTAATACCATGAACATCCATGAATTGAAAGTCTTCAAACATCTGGCCGGCACCATGCATTTCGGCCGGACGAGCCGGGCCTGCAATATCACCCCCTCGGCCCTGACCCGCACCATCCAACGGCTGGAGGATGAGGTGGGGAAAAAACTGTTCATCCGCGACAACCGCTCCGTGGCTTTGACCAGGGCCGGCCGCCTGGTCAGGACGTACGCCGAGGAAACGATCAAAAAGTGGCACGAGCTGCAGGGCGAACTGGCGATTGAGGATGAAACCCTGCGGGGTGAAATTTCCCTCTACTGCTCCGTCACCGCCGTCTACTCCATTCTGCCGCGCATGCTGACCACATACCGCCGGCTGCATCCCCAGGTGCATATCACCCTGCAGACCGGGGACCAGGCCAACGCCCTGGAAAAACTGCAGAACAACGAGGTGGATGTGACCATCGCCGCCCTGCCGGAAAAGCCTATCCCGCAGCTGCAGTTCATCAAGGTTGTTGAAACGCCGCTCATCTTTATCGGCCCCGCCCATTTCCCGCTGGATACGCCGCAGCCTGACAGAATAATAGACTGGCAGACCATGCCCATGATCATGGCGGAACACGGCCTGGGCCGGCAGCGCCTTGACAGCTGGTTCAGGCAGCGCGGCGTCCAGCCGAACATCTATGCCCAGGTGGCCGGCAACGAAGCGATCATCACCATGGTCAGTCTCGGCTGCGGCATCGGGGTTGTCCCGCAGCTGGTGCTGGACAAAAGCCCCATGCGGGACCAGGTTACCGTCCTCAAAGTCTCACCGGAACTTGCGCCTTTTGCCGTGGGCGTCTGTACCTTTCAGAAAAACATGGCAAATCCGACGGTTCAGGCATTGTGGGATGTGGCGGAACGCGAGGTGGACGGCCCCGGGCTTCACGCCGGGGAAATTGCCGGTTGACAGGCATGTCTGACATTTAATATGATTTTATCCTGATGATTTTTCACGATGCTCTTCTCACCATCCCCTGTCACATAGCGGGCAGCAACCGGAAGAAATAATGCGCGTGCAGAGCCGAATAAATCCCTTACGGCTGCTCCTGGCCGCGCTGCTGCCATTGGCGGCCTTTATTTTGCAGTCCATATTCTGGGCCGCCATCCGGCCGTTTGCCTGGTTTCTCTTTTTTCCCGCCGTGTTTTTCAGCTCCTGGATCGGCGGCATGGCCGGCGGCGTGATCGCCACCCTCATTGCCACGCTGCTTGCCTGGTGGTTCTTCATCCCGCCGGAGAACTCCTTTGCCCTGGAAGATCCCTTCACCCTCGGCTCCATCGGTCTCTTCATGGTCATGGGCGTGCTGTTCGGCTATTCCCAGGAACGGGTTCGCCGGGCCAACCGCCAGACCGCCGAGGCCCTGGCCGCGGCCCGGGCCGCCAACGAACAGCTGCAGGGGGCCAACGAGCGGATCACCCAGCTGTACGAAAAGACCCTGGAAGTGGACCAGCTCAAGACCCGTTTTTTTGCCAATGTCAGCCACGAACTGCGCACCCCGCTTACCCTGATTCTCGGCCCGGTGACAAGACGGCTGGCAGCCGGGAACCTTGTCCCGGCCGAGCAGCAGGAGCTGCAGGTGGTGGAACGCAACGCCCGGCTGCTCTATCGCCATGTCAGCGACCTGCTCGACGTCTCCAAGCTCGATGCAGGGCGCATGCAGATGGAATATGCCCGCACCGATCTGGCCGCCCTGGCCCGTTTCGTTGCCTCCCACTTCGAGGTGCTGGCTGCAGAAAAACAGATCCGCTTCACGGTGGACACCATCGACGTGCTGCCCGGCCAGGTGGATACGGCAAAATGCCAGCGCGTACTGCTCAACCTGCTGTCCAACGCCTTCAAGTTCACCCCGGACCACGGCGCCATCACCCTGTCCCTGGCAACCATGGAAAACCGCGCCGTGATCCGGGTGCAGGACAATGGTCCCGGTGTGCCGGCCGCCCTGCGCGAGGCGGTTTTCGAACGTTTCCAGCAGGGGGAGAGCGACGCGGACCGCCGTTTCGGCGGCACCGGCCTGGGGCTGGCCATTGTCAGGGAATTCGTCAAACTGCACAACGGCGAGGTTACGGTCGGGGCAGCGCCCGGCGGCGGGGCGCTGTTTACCGTCAGCCTGCCGCTTGCCGCGCCGGCCGGCGTTGAAATCCGCTCCGTTTCGGCTAAACTGGATGCGGAAATCGACCGGCAGGCCATGGAAGAACTGCGTGGCCGGCCTCCCCTCGCCACCCCCGCCGCCGGTACAGCCGTGGCCGTTGATGCGCCCCTGGTGCTGGTGGTGGAAGACAATCCCGACATGAATGACTTCGTGGCCATGGCCCTGGGCCAGACCTACCGGGTCGCCACCGCCTTTGACGGCCGGGAGGGTCTTGCCAAGGCCCTGTCGCTCCGGCCGGACCTGATTGTCAGCGACGTGATGATGCCGCACCTCTCCGGCGACCGGATGGTCGAGGAGCTGCGCCGCCACCCGGAGCTGAACGACGTGCCCATTGTCATGCTCACCGCCAAGGCCGATGACGAACTGCGGGTGAAGCTTCTCAAGGAAGGCGTGCAGGATTACATCAACAAGCCCTTCTCCACGGAGGAACTGCTGGCCCGGGCCGGCGTCCTCATTACCGGACGGCAGCGCACCATGCAGGAACTGCTCCGCCTCAATGCCGACCTGGAAAGACGGGTGGAGGCGCGCACCATTGAGCTGACCGCCGCCAACAGGGAACTGGAAAGCTTTGCCTATGCCGTGTCCCATGATCTGCGCGCCCCGCTGCGCGCCATGACCGGCTTCAGCCAGGCCCTGCTGGAGGATTACGCCAGCCGGCTGGATGGCGAGGCCAAGGTCTTTCTGGAGCAGATCACCATTGCCGTGCGCAAGATGGGCGAACTGATCGACGGCCTGCTGATCCTGTCGCGCTGCACCCGCGGTGAGCTGCGCCATGACCGGCTCGATCTTTCCGCCCTGGCCGCCGCCATCCTGGATGAACTGGCCCTGACCGAACCGGGCCGCACGGTCGCCCGGCAGATCGAACCCCGGCTTGCGGCCAGCGGCGATGAGCGGATGATTGGCGTGGTGCTGCGCAATCTGCTCGGCAACGCCTGGAAATATACGGCCAAAACCGCGGAACCGCTGATCCGCATTTATACCGAACAGCAGGGAGACGAGCATTTTTTCTGCGTGGCGGACAACGGCGCCGGCTTTGACATGGGCCACGCCGACAAACTCTTCCAGCCCTTTCAGCGCCTGCACCGGCAGGACGAGTTTCCGGGACTCGGCATCGGACTGGCCACGGCCCAGCGCATCATCCACCGCCATGGCGGCGAGTTGCGGGCCGTGGCCGAACCGGGCCGGGGCGCGATATTTTCTTTCAGCCTGCCGCCGGCGGCTGGTGATCAAGGAGGAACATGATGAACTTCAAAACGATCCTGCTGGTTGAAGACAATCCCCAGGATGAAATGCTGATCATGCGGGCGTTGCGCAAGAGCAATCTGGCCAACCGGGTGGATGTGGTCCGCGACGGCCAGCAGGCCCTGGATTATCTGTTCTGCCAGGGGGAATGGATCGACCGCCGGGGTGATGAACTGCCCGCCGTGGTGCTGCTCGATATCGGTCTGCCCCGGCTTTCCGGGCTTGAGGTACTGGCACGGCTGCGCGCCGACCAGCGCACCTCCCTGCTGCCGGTGGTCATCCTCACCTCCTCCGACGAGGAACAGGACCGGTTGCGGAGCTATGAGAACCGCGCCAACAGCTTTGTCCGCAAGCCCCTGGATTTCGCCGAATTCGCCGAAACCGTGGCCCGGCTGGGCATCTACTGGCTGGCCACCAACGAACCCCCACCCGGAGCACATCCGCATGGCCGCTAGTCTGAACCTGCTGATCATCGAAGACGTCGAGGCTGATTTTCTGCTGGTCGAGCATCACCTGCGGCAGCAGGGCAAGCCGGCCCGCTGCCGCTGGGTGGCGAATGCCGGACAGCTTGCGACCGCTCTCGATGAAGGCGGCTGGGACGCGGTGCTGTGCGACTACAACGTGCCCGGCCTTGACTTCAGAAAGTCCCTGGCCATGATCCAGACCCGCTTCCCGGACCTGCCGGTCATCCTGGTTTCCGACAGCGTGGGCGAGGAGGCGGCGGTTGACCTGCTTAAATACGGGGTATGGGATTTCATTCTCAAGGACCATCTGGTCCGCCTGATTCCGGCCATCGACCGGTGCCTGGCCGAGGCCGTGGAACGCCGCGCCCGGCGCGAGGGGGAAAGGGCGCAGCAGTTCTCCCTGCATCTGCTCGAAATATTGCACCGCCATACGGCGATTCCTCCCCTGCTCAAGGAATTTGTCCGCGAGATCAGGGCATACACCGGCTGTGACGCCGTGGGCATCCGGGTGCTCGATGACGAGGGGAACATCCCTTATCATGCCTATGAAGGGTTCAGTCAACGGTTCTTTGAATCGGAGAGCCCGCTCTCCATCAAATCGGACCAGTGCATGTGCATCAACGTCATCAGGGGCACCGCCGATCCCGGACTGCCGTTTTATTCGCCGGGAGGCTCTTTTTACATGAACGCCACCACCCCTTTCCTGGCCACGGTATCCGAAGAGGCGAAAGGGAAAACGCGCAACGTCTGCAACGCCACCGGCTATGAATCCGTGGCCCTGGTGCCGTTCCGCAGCGGCGGCCGGATCATGGGCCTGATCCATGTGGCGGACCGGCGGGAGAACATAGTGCCCCTGCCCATCGTCAAGCTGCTGGAGCAGGCGGCGATGCAGCTGGGCACCGCCTTTCAGCGAGCCCGGGCCGAGGGGCAGCTCAAGGAACAGGAAGCGCGATTCCGCAAGCTGTCCCAGGAGTTTCAGGCCCTGCTCGACAACGTTCCGGACGGCATCGTGCTCTTTGCCCCGGATCTCTCGGTCCGCTGGGCCAACAAGCCCCTGCTCGACCACTTTGACGAGGCGGCAGGGGGGTCGGATGTGACGGGCAAAGTCTGCCATCAGGCCTTCTGGAACTATCCGGAGCCCTGCCCGCAATGCCCGGTGGCCAGAAGTTTCAATTCCGGCCGATTCGAGACGGGCACCCTCGCCACCCCGGCCGGCAAAATCCTTGAACTGCGGGCCGCGCCGATTATCGGGGAATCCGGCCGGGTGGAAAGCGTCATCGAAATCCTGCGGGACATCACCGAGCACCGCAAGCTGGAAGAGCAGCTGCGGCAGGCCCAGAAAATGGAATCCATCGGCACCCTGGCAGGCGGCATCGCCCATGACTTCAACAATATCCTGACCGCCATCATCGGCTACGGCAACTTGGTGCTCGCCGAGATGACCAGGGACAACCCCCTGCGCCATGACATCGACGGCATCATCGAGGCGGCGGACCGGGCCGCGTATCTCACCAAAGGCCTTCTGCTGTTCAGCAGAAAGCAGGTCAGCGACCGGAAGACGGCGGACATCAACGAGATCATCCGCCGGGTGGAAAAATTTCTGAAGCGGGTCATCGGCGAAGACATCGAGTGCGCCACCATTCTCGACTCCCAGCCCCTGCCGGTGCTCGCCGATGCCCATCAGCTGGAGCAGGTGCTGATGAACCTCGCCACCAATGCCAGGGACGCCATGCCCGGCGGCGGCGTGTTCTCCATTACCTCGGAACAGACCGAGCTTGATGCGGATTTCGTCGCCATCCACAGTTACGGACAGCCGGGGCCCCATGTCCTGCTCACCGTTTCCGACACCGGTCACGGCATGGATGAGCAGACCCGGCACCGGATATTCGAGCCTTTTTTCACCACCAAGGAGGTGGGCAAGGGCACGGGTCTCGGTCTGGCAGTGGTGTACGGCATCATCCGGCAGCATGACGGGTTTATCAATGTATACAGCGAGCCGGGCCGCGGCACCACCTTCAGGATCTATCTGCCGCTCATGGCCGCCGCGGCTGCAACAGAGGAAAAGAAGACTGAAGCGGAACAGCCGGCCACCGGCCGGGAGACGGTCCTGGTCGCCGAAGACGACGCCACGTTGCGCAAACTGTTCAGAAGCATCCTGCAGCGCGCCGGCTATACGGTCATCGAGGCGGTCGACGGTGAAGACGCGATACTGAAATTCATGGAAAACAAGGAGCGGATCAACCTGCTGCTGTTTGATATCATCATGCCGAAGATGAGCGGCAAGGAGGCCTATGACGCCATCCGGCAGATTGCGCCGGGCGCAAAAATCATCTTTGCCAGCGGGTATGCGCCGGGCATTATCAGGCAGAAGGCGGTGGGGGAAGAGGAGTTGCCGATTATTTTCAAACCCATGTCGCCCCGTGACCTGCTGAAAAAGATGCGGATGGTGCTGGACGGGGAATGAAGAGGCCCTGCTTCACCGTCATTTTTTTCCTTGTCCTGCCGGCCGGCCTGCCGCTGCTGGGGGTGCTGGCCGCCGGCCAAAGCGTCAGCCGGTACCGGGAATTTCCGCCGCTCACCCGCTATGTGGCCCATACCCCCTTTTCCGCCCCGCTCTTTACCGGGCTGGCCATTCTCGGTCTGCTGGTTGTTGCTCTCTTCTGCCTGCAGGTGAGCCGGAAAAACAATGCGGCACCGGGCCGCATAATCCCCCACCGTTATCCTTTCCCCTGGTGGGCGCGCCTGGGGCTGCTTCTGCTGCTGGCCGGCTGGTGCCTGGCCTGGAACAGGTTCCCCTGGTTTGCGGCCTGGCAGGCCCACACCTTTCTGCCCCTCTGGCTCGGCTATATCCTGGTGGTTAACGGGCTGACCCGGGTGCGCTGCGGCTCGTCCCTGCTGACCCGGCGGCCCGGTTTTTTTCTGGCGCTCTTTCCGCTCAGCGCCGTGTTCTGGTGGTTTTTCGAATACCTGAACCGGTTTGTCCAGAACTGGTATTATGTGGGGATTGAGGACTTCAGCCCCCTGGCCTATGTGCTCCATGCCTCGCTGTCATTTGCCACGGTCCTGCCGGCGGTGCTCAGCACCGAGGAACTGCTCGCCACCTCGGCGCGCCTCACCGAACCGCTCGCCTCATCCCGGGCGATCAGCTGCCAGGGCGGCAAGGCCCCGGCCGTCCTCATGCTGCTGGCCAGCGCCGCAGGACTTGCCGGTATCGGCCTTTGGCCCGACTATCTCTTCCCCCTGCTCTGGCTCTCGCCCCTGCTGATCATCACTGCCGGCCAGATGCTGACCGGCCGGACCACGGTATTCGCCGGCATCGGCCGCGGCGACTGGCGGCCGGTCTGGCTGCCGGCCCTGGCCGCGCTGTGCTGCGGCTTTTTCTGGGAATTATGGAATTTCAAAAGTGAGGCCCACTGGATTTACTCCATCCCCTTTGTCCAGAAATTCCACATCTTCGAGATGCCCATTGTCGGCTATCTCGGGTATCTGCCCTTCGGCCTCGAATGCAGAGTAGTTGCCGATCTCATTGCAGAATACCGGCAGGAGAGACGGGCGGGGTGAACGGGTCTGCATCGCCGTCATCACCGGTCATGAAAGACTGGACAAGATATTCCATAAGGCAGGGACCCCTTGCCATCCGGTACAACAGCATCCTGTTGTGGCGGCGCAGATTATTGCTTGCCGGACGCCACGGCGATGCAGTAGATAAAAAGGAGGTGTGATTTTACCAGCTCCCTTTCTTCTGCCGGTGATTATCGATGGAGTTCCAGCCGCAGCCGGCTCCCGGCACCCTGCCGCGCTGGCAAAGGCTGCGGCATGACCGGCTGCTGCACCATGGGGTGACAAATGGAATCTGATTTACATACCGACGAATACACCATCTCCATGTCCAGGGAGATGGTCGTCTGCCGCAACATGATCGGCAAGGCGGAAAAAAGTCTTGCCCGGTTCGAAAAAAAATATGGCGTGACAACGGCAGAGCTGGCCATGGACAATCGGTGGGACGTTGTGCCGGATGGGGCGCGCCGGCAGTGGCAGGACGAGTACGCGGGACTGCAGGCCTGGCGGCAGCGTTTGGGTGAGTATGAAGAGGCGTATCAGCGGATGCGGTGAGGCGAAACCGCCTTGTTCCTCTTTTCTGTAATGGCTTCCTGAATTGGCTGCATGGTTTTCTCTGATGCCGGCAAAATAGATCATCCCAGGGACTGGCGGGAGAAACGGTGGAGCGGACCGATTCTCCAAAGCGGCTCACCCTGCCCGCGGGTCCTGAGGCGTCTCCACCAGCACGGAGAGCAGGAGTGCGCCAAATCCGATGACCTGGATGACAAAGCCCGCCGCGTGCCCATACTCCCAGCGATTGCGCAGCCGCATCCAGACCTCCGGCACCGACGCAGGCGCCGCAGCCAGGCTCTCGGCCACCTCGGCGTTCACCGGCACGACCACGGAGAGCCAGACCACAAAGGCCAGCATGAGGCAGCAGGCCCCGGCCAGGGTCCAGCCGAAGGCGGGCCGGCGCCGGCGGACCAGAAACGCCAGCCCGGCCGCCGCTGCCATGGAACCCACCTGGTAGGCGCCGCCGACAATGGCAAACCAGCGGTACAGGCTGGTGTTGACCGCGGCATACATCTGCGCGTTGTACTGCATCTTCTGCGGCAGCTCCAGCACATGGGCCGATTCCATGGTGAGCGCCAGCGCCGCCAGCAGGAGGGTGATGAAACGCCATACTCTGAGCCGCATATTTCGCTCCTTACGATGCGGGTCGATCCCTGCCGGGCAAGGGCCGTGGCGAAACAGCCATTCCAGCTTCAGCCATTTCGCCACGGCCCCGATGCCGTGCACAGTCCTGCAATGTGACAGTTATTTTTTCAACAACTCAGGTCTGCGCATGCTGTGCTGCATGGAGAAATCAATGACCGCTCGGGAACAGAACCTTGCTCAGCCAGTAGAGCACAAACAACATCCCGACCCCAATGATCAGGCTCCATTTGACAAGTGATATTTCCGCCGGCAGCAGCGGTTCGTATTCCATTTTTTTCAATTCATCCGCAATTTTTGGCTTTGCCATGGTTGCCTCCGTTAACTGGGTATGATGGGCGGTTTAACCCCGCTGAAAAAGAGCCACGATATGAACAGTCCGATCCAGATGATAAAACCGAAAAGCGAGATGCAGTAGACCGCGGCGAGTTTGCCGATGCCTTCCTCCATCAGTTTCTTGAAATTGGAAACCACGCCGATGGTGAAAAAACAGAGCAGAAAAAAGATGCCCCGGAATACATCCCCCTGATCGGTCGCCGATTTGGCAGTGGATATCAGTTTTTTGGGACCCTTCATCTCCCCCTCCAACTCCTTGACCCGGGACTGCGCGCTCTGCAGGGAAGCCTGCAGCGA
>JACQYM010000359.1 GCA_016208225.1 Deltaproteobacteria bacterium
AACCGTGGAAGAGCTGTTTATCGCCGCGGCCGACGCGGTGATGAATGTCATGGTGGCCGACCTGGAAACCATTGCCCCGCAGCAGCAGTGCATCATTACCGTGACGGCGGAAGACCATGAGATGCTGCTCTTTGAGCTGCTGCAGGAGCTTATCTTTTATAAGGATGCGGAGCAGCTGCTGCTGCGGGTGAACGGGGTCAGCATCAGCGTTGCTGCCCAGGGTCTGACCTTGCGCGCCGAAGCGGCGGGCGAGATGCTCGACCCCGGCAGGCATGATCTGGGGGTGGACGTCAAGGCCGTGACCATGCACCGCTACAAGGTGGAACAGAATGACCGCGGCTGGTATGCCATGGTTATTTTGGATATATGATTGTTATATGAAACTCCCTGCCGCGGTGTAGTCATCCTGCGGTAGGAGCGGGCCATGCCCGCGATTTATATTGCAAAATGCCTTTATTTATCGCGGGCATGGCCCGCTCCTACGACCCGGAACTTTCATTTGTCGGTGTTTCCGCCCTACGGAGATGGCCGTTAGTCAAGAGGTGATATGATGCGCTATAAGGACCGAAACGAAGCCGCCGGGCTGCTGGTCGAAAAACTGGGAAATTTCAAGGGCAAAAATCCGCTGCTGCTCGCCATTCCGCGGGGCGCCGTGCCAATGGCCAAACTGATCGCCGATGCCCTGGGCGGCGAGGTGGATGTGGTGCTGGTGCGCAAACTCGGAGCACCGGGCAATCCGGAATTCGCCATCGGCTCCGTGGCGGAACGCGGCTTGACATACCTCGCGGATTATGCCGAGTCCGTCGGCGGCGGCAGGGAATACATCGAGGCGGAAAAGGAGCGGCAAATGGCGACCATGCGGCAGCGGCGGGCCCAGTATACGCCGGTGCGGCCGCCCATCGATCCGGCGGTGCGGCTGGTGATTATCGTGGACGACGGCCTGGCGACCGGGGCCACCATGATTTCGGCGCTGCACGCCGTCAAGGTTGGGTGAGGCCGTTGTTTGGCCGTAACCCAACACCAGCGGTGCCTTTGACGTTGGGTTACGCTTCGCTAACCCAACCTACGGGAAACACGAAGCAATCAATATTCCATGGTACTGGCTTGGGCTTTTGCCGAGCAGATGCCTTGGCTGAAACTTTAGCCGCATTTCCTGACTCTAATAGTACTACGAGCGCTGAATCCGCGGGAATCGATCCGGTAAATAACCGCCCTGGCGGGTTGCGCGAAAGAAAATTCCTGTCTATTGTTTCAGAATGAGGAGAGAACAGGGTTGCTCCTCAGGAGGCGAATCATGGGAACAAGCTATAGATGCGTATCAATCTGCCGGGGTGGAACTTGTACGGCGCGCACGGAACGGCCGCGCAATGCGACGTATGGCAGGATGTCCGTGGTGTCAGGTCAGGAAGTAAAAGAGAGGGCGGAAAAGTCGGCTGCCAGAAGAGTGCAGGGTTTGCAGGTCGAACTGCGCCAGCGGGAAGCGGAGCTTCATGAGGTGAAGGTGCGGATGGGCCGGACCGAAAGAGATCTGACCTGGGCGCACGATGAGATCGAAAAACGGCTGCGGCGGCGAAGCGAAGAGCTTGCCAGGGAAAATGAACGGCTCAGCCTGGAGATTGCCAAACACCGGCAGACCGAGGACCGGGTCGTCGAGCAGAACGAATTCATCAACCATGTCCTCGAATCGCTCACCCATCCCTTCTATGTGCTTGATGCCAACGATTATACGATAAAAATGGCCAATTCCGCCGCCATCAAGGGTGAACTGAAGCCGGGCACCACCTGCTATGGCCTGACCCACCACCGGGATACACCGTGTGACGGCATTGAACATGGCTGTCCGCTGCAGCAGGTCAAACAAACCCGCAAACCGGTGACCATGGAGCATATCCATTTTGACCGGGAGGGCAATCCCCGCCATGTCGAGGTGCACGGCTATCCCATTTTTGATAAGCAGGGCAATGTTGTACAGATGCTCGAGTATTCGCTGGATATCACCGAACGCAAGCGGATGGAAGAGGAGCTGCGCAGCAATGCCGAGAAGATCAAACTCTTTGCCTATGGCGTTTCCCATGATCTCAAGAGTCCGATGACCGGCATTCTGGGATTGATCCGCCTGCTCCACCGGCGCTACGACAGCTGTTTTGATGACAAGGGCAAAAAAATATGCGCCCAGATCATGAAAGGAGTTGAACATGTGGCTGCCCTGGTGGAGGAGATCAATGCCTACATCAAGGCCAAGGAAGCCCCCTTTCACTTTGAGCAGGTTGATCCCCTCGACCTGCTGCACACGGTGCGGGACGAATTCGCCCCCGTGCTCAGTCTGCGCGGGATCAGCTGGTCCGAGCCGGCAGCCATGCCGGCCATGATCATGGACCGGGTATCCATGATCCGCGTCTTCCGCAACCTGGTGGACAATGCCGTGAAATACGGCGGCGACAGGCTGAGTCAAATCGCCATCAGCTATCGTGATGCAGGGGAGTTCCACCTGATTTCCGTCCACGATGACGGAGTGGGCATCCAGAAAGAGGACTCGGAAAAGATCTTCGAGCTGTTCTGCCGCAGCTGCCGGGCCTGCGGTATCGAAGGGACCGGGCTGGGGCTGGCCATTGTCCGGGAAATCGTCGGCAAACACCATGGCAAGGTATGGCTTGAGCCCGATTCTTCGACCGGCACGACATTTTCCGTTTCCCTGCCCAAGGAGCTTGTCCCTGCTCCGGTTGTCCAGGGGATCAGGCTGTAGTACCCTGTGACTCTTAAACCTTCGTAGGTTGGGTTAGGCCGTTGTTTG
>JACQYM010000360.1 GCA_016208225.1 Deltaproteobacteria bacterium
CGGGCCACGGCATCACGCTGGCCCCCCGGGTCTTTCTCAGTCAGAGCCGGCGCTTCACCTGGCCCCACGCCGCGGTAACCGACGCAGGTAGCCGGGGTTCCTGCCGGGGGCTGCGCGACCATGCCGCCATTCTGGTGGACGGCACCGTGGTGCCCTGCTGTCTTGATGCCGAGGCGGATATCAACCTGGGCAATATTCATGATCAGCCCTTGGCCGAAATCCTGGCCGGGCCGCGGGCCGCCAGGATCCGCCAGGGCTTTGCCCGCGGCCTGGTGGTGGAGCCGCTCTGCCGCCGCTGCACATTTCCCCTGCGCTGACTACTCAATCAACATTGAGGATAACGGCAAAGGCATTAAACAAGACCCAGGCCTGCTCGTTTTCCCCGATGCCGAGCCGATTGGCGCTTTCCCGGGTAACCACCGTGCAGAGTTCCGTGCCGTCTGCGATGCGCACCACGAACTCCGTCGTGATTTTTCCTCTGATAATGCGGGAAACCGTGCCCTGAAACCTGTTTTCCGCACTGCTCGCCGGAGCTTCACCGCCCCTGGCGATGATGACCCATGGCGCTTTGACTTCCGCGGAGACAAAAGAATTTTTCTGCAGACCCAGCCGTTTGAGGCTGTCATTGGTGATGACGGTGCACACCGTGTCGCCGCCCAGGGTAACCACCTCCACGCTGGACTGGATATCCCCCTGGCGGATGGCGGAAATCCGGCCGAAAAAGGTGTTCCTGGCGCTGGTTTTCCGCTGGTTTTCCCTGTCAATGAAATGATGAATGACCCGCTGCATGTCCCTGGCCGAGAAATCCACGTAAGCGGCGGCAAGATTGGGCGTTGAGTGGCCGAGAAGCTTCTGTACCGCCGGCAGCGGCATATTGCTGCGCAGCAGTTCAATGGCCCGCGATCGGCGCACGGCGTTCGGGTTGACCAGCTCCGGCGCCAATCCGCACGCCTTGCCGCGCTCGTAAAATTTGCGGCGGACGTGGCCGGGATCAACCTGCAGGAGAAACCCGGCAGACCCGGCGGCTGGCTCATGCCGCAGTCCCTGCAGCTCCTCGGTTATGCGGGGCGGAATGGGGACATCGCGGCCGGTGCCGCCGCCGGAATTTTCCGCCTTGCCGAGGCGCAGGAGACTGTTTTGCCAGTCAATGTGCTGCTGTTCGTTCAAGGTCAGAATCTCGTTCAGCCGGGCGCCGGAGTAACGGATCAACAGAAAAATGAGCAGAATCCGCCTTCTTGACAGGCGGACATCGGCCCGCCCTGCCTGGTCAACCCACTGGCGAAAGGCGTTTTCCAGGGCGGTCAGCTGCGCCGAGTCAAGACACTTCGCCTCCTTCGGCACGGTAAAAATGCCCGCCGTGTTGAAACGGCCCCGCAGCGATTCCGCCTCAAAATTTTTCAGCAGCTCGTCAACCAGGTCAATGTCGGCGTTCGCAGCCTTTTTCATACCCCACCATTTTTGATTGCGGAATTCGGATTGCGGATTGCGGATTGCGGATTTGTAACCCCGCAGGCATGCCGCCCCTCTTTTGCCTATTGCTATTGCCTATTGCCTAAAAAAACCATTCTACCACACTCCCCGCTTCCAACCAAGGCACGCTGAAAAATTCATTGACACGGATGGGGGGATCAGGTAACGATACTGACACGAAAATTGAAATTATAGTGTCTGTTTATCCTGATTGTCAATAGCAAACAGTTTCAGGAGGTTAGGCATGTATTTTCCAACCGCGGGCATTGAGGTCGCGCCCTGGGTTCCGCCCCTGGTCGCCTTCAGCATCTCCTTTTTCACCTCCATGGGCGGGGTGTCCGGCGCCTTTCTCCTCCTGCCCTTCCAGGTCAGCGTCCTCGGCTTCAACAGCCCGGCGGTTTCCGCCACCAATCAACTCTTCAACATCGTGGCCATCCCGAGCGGGGTGTACCGCTATATCCGGGAAGGGCGCATGGTCTGGCCCCTTACCTGGGTCGTGGTCATCGGCACCCTGCCGGGGGTGCTGATCGGCGCGGTACTGCGCATCAGTTATCTGCCGGACCCGAAAAACTTCAAAATGTTTGTCGGCCTGGTGCTGCTCTACATCGGCGGCCGCCTGCTGCGGGACCTGCTGAAAAAAAAGCAGGGCCAGGGGACCAAGGCCTCGGCCGAAGAACAGTTCCAGAAACTGGTCAGACAATACCAGCAGGAAAATGCCGGCCGCAGCAGCGCCGGTCAAAAGGCGCTGCCCCGGGTGGCGATCAAGAAATTTTCCCTGTCCCGCATCAGCTATGAATTCTATGGCCAGACCTTTGAGGTCAACACCATGGGCATCATGACCCTCAGCTTTATCGTCGGTATTGTCGGCGGGGTGTACGGCATCGGCGGCGGGGCCATCATCGCCCCGTTTTTTGTGAGCTTCTTCGGCCTGCCGGTTTATACGGTGGCCGGGGCCGCCCTGATGGGCACCTTTGTCACCTCGGTGGCCGGGGTGGCCTTTTATCAGCTGATGGCCCCCTGTTATCCCGGCATGAACGTTGCCCCGGACTGGGTCCTTGGCTTTCTCTTCGGCATCGGCGGTTTTGCCGGCATGTACTGCGGGGCCAGGGCGCAGAAATTCGTCCCGGCAAAGTTCATCAAGTGGATACTGGTCGTCTGCATTCTGGTGCCGGCGCTGCGATACATCTGGGCTTTTTTTGGGTAAGGATTGAGAAGGCAGAAGGCAGAAGGCAGAAGGCAGAAGGCAGAAGGCAGAAGGCAGAAGGCAGTTTCGCGACTCACTGCTGCCTCTTGCCTCTTGCCTATTGCCTTTTGCCTTCTTCTTTACAACCCCACCGCCAGCTGCACGGTGCCGGCCCGGGCATCATCGCCCGTGCCGCCGGCGGATATGCCGTAATCCTCATCATGCAGGTATTCCAGGGCCAGGCTCACATTTTTCAGCAGATACATTCTGATGCCGGTCAGATATCGAATCTGCGGCAGGCCAAGGGCATAGGCCTCGGCCGTTCCCTGATAGCCCACGGATAAAATTGTCTCCCTGGCCAGCAGCTCAAAGTTCAGGCCCAGTTCAAAGCTCCACGCCTCGGGCTCGGCGCCGGCATCGGCAAAACTGATTTCCGCGGCCTTGAACCGATCCAGGGCCCTGACATATTCGGCGGTAAAATCAACAGGACCATAGCCGAGCAGTATATGACCGGCCAGACCGGCCACATAATCGTCCATCTCGTTCGCGGCGGTGTTCTCCTCCAGATAATCGCCCAGCCCGTCCGTATCGCCGATATTGTTCAGCCAGCCGAGCCCCACATCGCAGGAAAACGTTTCCCCCTCCCGCACATAGTGAAGACCGGCACCCCAGTTGTCAATTTTCCCACTTTCACCGTTTTCCCTGATATCGCCGTGAAAGGCATAAAGCGCCCCCTGCAGGCCGCCGGACTCGAAACCCGCCAGCACCGCGGCATCACTGATTTCACCAAGCTCCAGGGGCAGGGTGTCCGAGATCATATTGGTGGCAAAGGAGCCAAAGGGCAGGTACATCCTGCCCACGCTCAGGTAGGCGGGAAATGCATCCAGTTTCCCCAGGGTGACCGTTGCCTCATCGATGATGACATGCTCATCCTCCTCCCCCTCCTCATAGAGCAGCACAATATGCGCCCTGGACCAGTCCGCGTGCTCGGCGTCGAGATGCAGCGCCACCGTGGCCAGGGTGATATCGCTCGTCTCCCCGCCGGCAAAGTCCTTGGCCGTGAAGGCCTCAATCTCAACCAGACCGCTCAGCTCCATATGCTCGCTGAGACGGTGCGGCAGAGATTCCCCGGCTGCGGACGATTCTTTTCCCGCCACGGCTTCAGGGGCATTGGCAGGCGCCTGCTCCTCTGCGCCTTCTGCGCCAGCCTCTGCCGCGCGGTCAGTCGCAGGCGACGCCTGCCCGGCCACCATCTTTTCCAGGCTGATGACCCGCTCCAGAAGCAGCCGGTTCTGGCGGGCCAGCTCCTGCACCTGTTTTTCCAG
>JACQYM010000080.1 GCA_016208225.1 Deltaproteobacteria bacterium
GAGTCAGCAGCATCCTCGATGCCGGTCAGGAAAAAGAGATGAACGAGCAGGCGCAGATCGCCAGGCGGGCGCTGGCGGTGCGGACGGCCGGCACCCATATCATTACCGTGGCGGGCGGCCAGTTCATTCACCCGGTCAAGGCCGTTGTGGGCGGGATGACGGACGGCGTCGAACCCGATGCCGCAGCCGCGCTCTCGGAGGAACTTGCCACCCAGCTTCCCCATGCCTGCGAGCTTTTTGAGCTTTACATCCGGAAATCCCTTGAACTGAGCGAGCGTCTCGGCACCTGGGGCGACGATGCGCCGGCCTGGTACCTGGCAGCGGTGCGCGATGCGCAGCCCAACTTTGACGGCGACGCCCTCCGCCTTCTCGGACCGGACGGCAAGCTCACTACCTTCCCGGCCGGTGCCCATCACGAATATCTCACCTATGAACAGCCCGACTACAGCTACTCGGGCAGGACGAGCTGCGGGGGGGAACCCCTCCGGGCCAACAGCCTGGCACGTATCAATCTGGCCCAGTCCATGGGAACACCCCTTGCCGACCAATACCTGCACCGGTTCCGCAAAGCCTTCGGCCAACCGGCCCACGCGATCCTTCTTTTCGATCTCGCCCGGGGTATCGAGCTGGTCTACGCCATTGAACGGGCCAGGCAGATCCTCGCCATGCCCCTCAACGCGGAAGACGCGGACATCCCTTATACACCGCGGGATGGCCATGGGTACGGCCTCGTCGAGGCGCCCCGGGGCCCGCTGATTCATCATTATGTCATTGAGAACGGCCTGATCGCCGACGCCGAGTTCGTCATTCCCACCGTGCACAACATTAAATCCATCGAACGGGCGCTCATGGTGGCCGCGCGCCGTTATATCAGCGGCGACAAGATCGACATGGAACTGGAGCGGGCCGTGGGCAGGGTGGTGCGCGCCTTCGATCCCTGCATCGCCTGCGCCACCCACTAACCGGACTTGCTCCGGCATCCGCCAAACGCCCGGATACTGGACTCCGGCTGAAAACTTGCCGGAATGACGACCGGAAATATTGTAATATAAAAGCCTCTTGCAAAATGAGAGGTTCATTTTTTTCCGTCATGCCGGAGGTTTTTTTATCCGGCATCCAGACTGTTGTTGTCAGGCCGTAAGAAAGTGGATTCCGGCTCAACACCCTGCCGGAATGACGTCATTTCAGGTCACGTGCTGTTACAGAAAGGAGGTTCGCTTCATTTTGCAAAAGGCTCATAATTCACGATTTCAATACGTTGTGCCAACTCAGAAAGTTGAAACAGTTATTTCGTAACAGCTCCCAAATGATGCGCGGGAGGCAGGAGCCCGCGCCTTGATACCATTCCTGTTTAAACGGAGGAACCCATGCCGGTAGCCGATTACCAGACCTATTGTCAGATGCTCGACAGAGCGAGGGAGGGCCATTTCGCCTATCCCGCCATCAACGTGACTTCGCTGTCCACCGCCAACGCTGTGCTCAAGGGGCTTGCCGAGAGCAGGAGCGACGGCATCATCCAGGTTTCGACCGGCGGCGGCGCCTTTGCCTCGGGGGCCTCGGTCAAGGACATGGCGCTGGGCGCGATCTCCATCGCCGAGCATGTCCATCGCGCCGCCGCACGGTACCCGATCCATGTCGCCCTCCATACCGACCATTGCCAGGCGGATAAGCTCGACCAGCTGGTCATTCCCCTGGTGGAGGAGACCGAACGGCGCAGGGCGGATGGGCGGCCGAATCTTTTCAACAGTCATATGTTCGACGGCAGCGCCCTGCCGCTCAATGAGAATCTCGATATCGCCGTCAAACTCCTGGAACGGTTCCGCCAAAATGAACTCATCCTCGAAATCGAGACGGGGGTGGTGGGCGGCGAGGAGGACGGGGTGAAGGGCGAAGCGGGCGCCAAGCTCTACACCACGCCCGAGGACACCCTGGAAGTCGCCCGCAGGCTGAATGCCGTCCAGGGCGGCCGCTATCTGCTGGCCGCAACCTTCGGCAATGTCCACGGCGTATACAAACCGGGCCACGTGAAGCTTATGCCCTCGATCCTGCGGGACTGCCAGGACGCCGTGGTCAAACAATACGGCGATGCGGCCCGTTTCTACCTGGTTTTCCACGGCGGCTCCGGCTCGGAGCTGCGTGATATCCATGCGGCCCTCGACTACGGGGTGGTCAAGATGAACATCGACACCGACACGCAGTATGCCTATACCCGGCCCATCGCGGACCATATGTTCAAGAACTACGACGGCGTGCTCAAGGTGGACGGGGAGGTAGGGAACAAGAAGGCCTATGATCCCCGGGTGTACCTGGGCCTGGCTGAAGCCGGCATGGCGGAGCGGGTCAAACGGGCAGTGACCGAACTCAGGGCTGCCGGAACGACCATGTTTAAGGCGTGATGGCATCGCAAAAATTCTCCGTCGGCTTTGTTGTGCCGCATCCGGAGTTTTTTGTTTCCCCATCTCCATAGATCCCTTATTGCAAAAGTATCCGGAAAAGAAATTCGTATGGAACAGGCAAAGGATTTTGTGATTCACAGGCTCGGGGAGTGTACCTTCCCTTCTCCCATGCGGGAAGTCCGGTTCACCGGCGTCGGAGATCGCATGAACAGGATACGGGAAACAAGGAAGAGAAAAAAAGGAACGAGATGAATTTACCGCCGCATAAAACCAAAATCGTCTGCACCATCGGCCCGGCTTCGGAAAAACCGGAGGTGATGGAAAAGATGATGCTGGCCGGGATGAACATCGCCCGGCTGAATTTCAGCCACGGCAGTTTCGAAGGCCATCGCGAGGTGGTCCGGAACCTGCGCGCCGCGGCCCGCGCCGTCGGACGCCGGGTCGCAATCATGGGTGATCTTTCCGGCCCCAAGATGCGGATCGGCATGCTGGCCGCGGAGCCGCTGGAATTGAAATCCGGAGATCCGTTCACCCTGACGACCGATGATATCATCGGCGATGCGGGCAAGGCCTCCGTCACCTTCGCGAAGCTGCCGCAGGCGGTCAGGAAGGGCGACATGCTTTATTTGAATGACGGCATCATTCAGCTTGAGGTCCTGTCGGTCAAGGACAGCGAGGTCGCCTGCCGGGTGATTGCCGGCGGAGAACTGCGGTCCCGCAAGGGGCTCAATCTTCCGGACATCGACCTCGGCATATGCGCCTTCACCGAACGGGACCATGAGTGGCTGACATTCGCGGCGGAGGAACGACTCGACGCGATCAGCCAGTCCTTTGTCGAGACCGGCGCCGACATCAGGGCCGTCCGGCAGGCGGCTGAAGCGCTGGGCTACCGCCCCTTCATCATTGCCAAGATCGAACGCTCCAATGCGCTCAGCCACATGGATGATATCTTCGCAGCCGCGGACGGGATCATGATAGCCCGGGGCGACCTCGGCGTTGAGGTCCCGATCGAGCAGATCGCCGTTATCCAGAAAGATCTCATGCGGCAGGCCAACAGACGGATGAAACCGGTCATTACCGCCACCCAGATGCTGGAGTCCATGACGCCAATGCCATCCTTGACGGCACCGACTGCGTCATGCTCTCGGCGGAATCCGCCATGGGCAAATTTCCGGTGGATACCGTCGAAATGCTGGCCAAGATAGCCGTGCAGGTCGAATCACAGCGGCATATGATTTCGGTCCGGGACCTGTACCAGGGGATGGCGATCAGGAGCAGAATTGAACTCCCGCACCTGATCGCCATCGCGGTCGAAGCGAGCCTGGAGCACGTCACCCCGGCCGCGGTCTTCACGCCGACCCACAGCGGCGCAACGGCCCGGAGCCTGTCGCTCTTCAGGCTGCCGGCATGGATCATCGCCTTAAGCTCCAACGAGCCGACCTGTCAGGGGCTGCTCTTTTCCTCCGGCGTCTACCCTGTTTTCCACGGTGATCACCCCAGCGATTTCTCGCCATTTGTGCGGGCATGGCTCAAGGAGTATGGAGTCGAGGGGGAGATTGCCCTGCTCACGGAAGGGCCATCGGTGAAGCATCCCGGCACCAACCACCGGATGGAGATCATCGAACTGAAGCATTCCGCCAGGAAAAGGTAGGAATATGGACCGGGGTATTTACCTCCCGGCCGGGCCACGGAGCAATATCACCCGGGCGGACAGGAAGTAATTCATTTGTCTTTGATCTGTCTGCGGGCTGCTGCACCTTTATCCGGCAGGAATGCCGCCAGAATCCCGAGCAGCGGCAGGAAGGAGCACAACTGATAGACAAAGGCAATGCCATGAAGATCGGCCAACCTGCCCAGCACAGCCGCCCCGATACCGGCCATGCCGAAAGCCAGGCCGAAAAACAATCCGGAAACCATCCCCACCTTGCCGGGGAAAAGTTCCTGGGCATAAACCACGATGGCGGGAAACGCCGAGGCCAGCAGCAGACCGATGACAAAAGACAAGGGGCCTGTCCAGAACAGATTGACATAGGGCAGCGCCAGCGTGAACGGGGCAACGCCCAGAATGGACCACCAGATCACGCGCTTGCGGCCGATGCGATCGCCGACAGGTCCGCCCAGGATGGTGCCCAGCGCCGCGCCAAACAGAAAGACGAACAGGTGAATCTGGGCGGATTGCACTGAAGTATGAAATTTGCTGATCAGATAAAAAATAAAATAACTGTTCAGGCTCGCCAGATAGAAAAATTTCGAGAACATCAGCACCAGCAGAATCAGCATCGGCCATGCTGCCGCACGGACATGCAGTCCCGGCGAGGTGGACATTGCCGCCTTGTTCAACAGCTTCTCCTGCAGCTGTTTTCGTTTATACCAACCCCCGACCCGCCACAAAATCAGGATCGCAAGCAATGCGACCAGGGCAAACCAGGCTATGCTGTGCCGGCCTTGCGGAATAACGACCAGAACCGCGAGCAGCGGCCCCATTGCCGTGCCGGCATTGCCGCCGACCTGGAAGATCGACTGGGCCAACCCGAATTGTCCGGCTGAGGCCAGGCGGGCAACCCGGGAAGATTCCGGATGAAAGATCGAAGATCCCATGCCGACCAGTCCGACAGCGACAAGCAGCATGGCGTAGCTCGGGGCCACGGCAAGGACGATCAGGCCCATCAGGGTGCATCCCATGCCGATGGACAATGAATAGGGTTTCGGATAGTGGTCCGTATAGAGCCCGACCGCCGGCTGCAGCAGGGAGGCGGTAATCTGGTAGGTTAAGGTGATCAGCCCGATCTGCGTGAAGCTGAGGGAAAAGGTGTCCTTGAGTTGCGGATAGATTGCCGGGATGAGGGACTGGAGCATATCATTGATAAAATGAGAGATGCTTATTGCGCCCAATACCTTGAGGCCGATTCTTTCCGTAGCGGCAGGTGGTGTATGTAATGTGCAGGTCCTGCTTTTCATGATGTTTCCGATCGAGACTTGATAAATGGGATATCAACAATTACGGAGTCCCTTAAGCTGCAAAGATTGTAATGCATGTTTGCTATGTCGCAAGGTGCGGCATCTTTGGCGCAAGGCGTGTCCTGTGTAACCCCCTCCCCTTCAAGGGGAGGGCA
>JACQYM010000336.1 GCA_016208225.1 Deltaproteobacteria bacterium
CCCTTTATGCAATTTTAACGCCGATCCGTTTACTTCCTTTACTTTTTCAATTTCACCCAGTATTATTCCCACAAGAGATAACGACTGCCCAGGGAACCGGAGACAGAATTCAGGAGCCGGCAGGGATAACCGGAAAGACGTTTGTTTCCCTGCACGCAAGCTTCCGCAAGTGATGTTTGCAGCGGAGGAAATCAGCATCTCCTGTGGACAAATTTCACCCCGTTCTTCTGAATTCCGACTCCTGGATGCCGACTTCTGAGGAAATTTAAACTCGAATACGTGACATAGCCATGCTCAAATCATTCCTGCTCACCGGTCTCGTTTTCCTGGCAGCTGTCGCCCTGCCGACGCCACGGACGGAAGCCCAGACCACTGATTCGGATGCGCCCATCCATATTGAAGCGGACCGCATGGTGTCAAAACAGAATGACAACGCCATTGTTTTTACCGGCAATGTTGATGCCAGACAGGGGGCACTTACCATTCATTCCGATGAAATGACGGTATACCATAAGAACCAGCCGGCAACCAAGAGCACCGGGCAGGAAGGCCCCCAGAAAATCGAGAAGCTGTACGCCGTGGGCAATGTGAAGATTGTCCAGGAGGAGCTGGTGGCCACCGGCAACAGCATGGAATATTTCGCCGAAGGCAGAAAAGTACTGCTCACCGGCGACACCAAGGTGTGGCAGGACAACAACCTGGTGACCGGCGAAAAAATCCTGCTTGACCTGAATGCCGGAACCACGGTGGTGGAGCCGGACAGTAAAACCGGCGGCCGGGTCAAGGCCTTTTTTAATCCGGCAACCCAGTAATGGCCATCCTCGAAGCCAGAAATATCGTCAAGTCCTACAAGAAAAGGCGGGTGGTTGACGGCATCTGCCTGCAGGTCGAGAGCGGCAGAGTGATCGGCATGCTGGGACCGAACGGCGCCGGCAAAACCACCTCTTTTTACGCCATTGCCGGTTTTGTCCGGCCCGATGCCGGCCAGGTGCTGCTTGACGGCAAAGACATCACCGCCCTGCCCATCCATAAAAGGGCCTTAAACGGCATTTCCTACCTGGCCCAGGAGCCGTCCATTTTTAAAAAACTGACGGTTGAGGAAAATGTCCGGATCATCCTGGAGCCGCTCGGCCTGCCGAAAAAGGAGATCAACACTCGAATCAGCCGGCTCATGCAGGAATTGAAGATCGACCATCTGGCCCGCAACAAGGGGCACGGCTTATCCGGGGGCGAGCGACGGCGGGTGGAAATCATGCGGGCCCTGGCCACCAATCCGCGCTTCATCCTGCTGGATGAACCTTTTGCCGGCATTGATCCCCTCGCCGTGGCAGACCTGCAGCTCATCATCCGGGAGCTGAAGGAAAAGGGGCTCGGCGTCCTGATATCGGACCATAATGTCCGGGAGACCCTTGCCGTCTGCGACTTTGCCTATATCGTCAACAACGGCAAAACATTGACCAGCGGCATGGCCGAAGAAATCGTCCATAGCGAGGAGGCCCGCCGCATGTATCTCGGCCACGATTTTGTGATGTAGGAAACAAAACCCCTGCAGACTATCGAACGGAGCCGTGATGAAAACAATTGACAATATTCGCAAGATAGTAAATGAAGAGCAAACCTTGCCGCCACTTTTTATGCTTTACCAATAACCGCAACAGCTGAGTCCAAAGAAACATGTCATTTCTGGAACTAAAGCAACATCTGAAACTGGCCCAGCAGCTGGTCATGACCCCGCAGCTGCAGCAGGCCATCAAACTGCTCCAGCTTTCCCGTCTGGAACTGGTGGACACCATCCAGCATGAGATCGAACAGAATCCGCTGCTGGAAGAGGAAGTGCCGGGGAGCTCCGCTGATGGCGAAGGCGGGCACGACATCGAGGCCCAGCCCGAGATCGACATCCAGAAAATTACGGACAAGACCACCGAGGTCACCCTTGGGGAAAGCACTTCCACCCTGACGGAAATCGACTGGTCCGACTATGTCAATGAATATGAAAACAGCGGCGCCTATAAGCCGCGGGAATCGGCCGGGGAAGAACAGCCGTCCCGGTTCGACATCCTCACCCAGAAACCGGACCTGCACAGCCATCTGAGCTGGCAGCTCAACCTCTCCCCGGTTACCGATGATGAAAGAGAGGTCGGTTTTTACATCCTCGGCAATCTGGATCAGGACGGCTTTTTAAAGGTGAGCGACGAGGAGATCGTCGAAGAAACCGGATGTCCCCCGGAGATGGCCGAACGCATGATAGCCCTTATCCAGGACATGGACCCCTCCGGGGTGGGAGCGCGCAATGTCAAGGAATCCCTGCTGCTGCAGCTCAAAAGGCTCGGCCTCGAAAATTCCCTGCCGACCCGAATCGTCCAGGATCATATCCATTTTCTGGAAACAAAGAATTACAGCGCCATCAGCAAGGCCACCAAGCAGCCGATCAGCGACATCCTCGGCGCCGTCAAGATCATCGTCGGCCTCGACCCCCACCCGGGCCGGGTCTATTCCGACGAATCGCCGCATTACATTCTGCCGGATGTCTTTATCCAGAAGATCGATGACGAATATGTCATCATGCTCAATGACGAAGGACTGCCCCGGCTGAAGATCAGCAGCTATTACAAGGAGATCCTCAAGGCGAAAAGGGGGCAGCAGGACGCCACCAAAGACTATATCCAGGAAAAACTCAAGTCCGCGGCCTGGCTCATCAAAAGCATTCAGCAGCGGCAGCGCACCATTTACAAGGTTGTTGAAAGCATCCTCAAATTTCAGCTCGATTTCTTCGAAAAGGGTGTTGCCCACCTCAAACCCCTGGTGCTGCGCGATGTGGCGGAGGATATCGGCATGCACGAATCCACCATCAGCCGGGTCACCACCAATAAATATGTGCATACGCCCCAGGGAATTTTTGAACTGAAATATTTCTTCACCTCCTCCATTGAACGCAAAGACGGCGGGGATGCCCTCTCCTCGGAAAGCATCAAGGAGAGAATCCGCCATCTCGTCCAGGGGGAGAATCCGGACAAACCCTTGTCCGACAAAGCCCTTTCCGAGGTCTTTCAGAAGGACGACATCCAGCTTGCCCGGCGGACAGTGGCGAAATATCGCGAGCAGCTCGGCATTCTTTCTTCCAAATTCCGCAAGCGGCCTAAACTGCACTGACCCTGATCGAACACCGTGATCCGCACCCTGACCGAAGACAGAATCATCCCTTACATGCAGGCCGTCACCAAAAAGGAGGCCCTGCACGAACTTGCGGCTCTCATGCACTCGGTTTGCCCCTCCTGCGGCAGCATAAAAGATATTGGCACGGTCTTGTCCGACCGGGAGCAGCTCGGCTCCACCGGCATCGGCGACGGGGTGGCCATTCCCCACGGCAAACTGGCAAATCTGCCTGAGCTCGAAATCTGCTTCGGCAGAAGCATTACCGGCGTCCCTTTTGCCTCGGCCGACAATAAACCCGTGCACCTCTTTTTTCTGCTGCTCGCCCCGACGGATTCATCCGGCCCCTATCTCAAGGCCCTGGCCCGGCTTGCCCGCTTTCTGAAAAGCCCCCATATCCGCTCCCGCCTGTTCCATGCGGAAAGCGCCCAGGAAATCGCCGTTATTTTTGCCGAAACCAGTGAATTCACCTAAACTGCAGATGATCATCATCACCGGCCTGGCCGGCGCCGGCAAAAGCACCGCGCTGAATACCTTCGAGGACATGGGCTATTTTGCCATCGACAACCTGCCGGTGTTTCTGCTCAAGACCCTGCAGGCCAAAGCGGGCAATGAGCATCTGCGCGACCGGCAACTGGCACTGGTCATGGACTGCCGCGATCCCTCCTTCCTCACCTCCTTTGCCGCGGCCGTCGCAGAACTCAGGAGCAGGGTCAATATGGAAATCCTGTTTCTCGACTGCAGCGAGGAGGTGCTGCTCAGAAGATACAGCCAGCTGCGCCGGCAGCATCCATTGGCCCATGACGGGACGATCCACGAAGCGATCATCCGGGAGAAGGAAACCCTGCGGCCGCTGCTGACGCAGGTCACCCGGGTTATGGATACCTCGGACCTGAGCCCCCACGAACTGGGGCGGCAGCTGCGCAGAATTTACGGCGGTGAGGACTCCGCGGACCGCCTGGTGGTCAACCTCATGTCGTTCGGCTTCAAACACGGACTGCCGCAGGAAACAGACATCGTGTGGGACGTGCGCTTCCTGCCCAATCCTTATTTCGTGCCGGAGCTGAAGCCCTCCACCGGGCTCAACGAAAAAGTCGCCGGCTATGTGCTGGACAATGCGACCAGCCGTCATTTTTTCGAGCTGCTCGAACCGCTGCTTGCCTTTCTCATCCCGCAATACAAAAAGGAAGGAAAGGCGCAACTCACCATAGGCATCGGCTGCACCGGCGGCAAGCACCGCTCCGTGGCGGTCACCGAAAAGCTGAAACGCCTCCTCGCCGGCCACAATGTCAAGCTGCTGGTGGACCATCGTGACATTGACAAAGCCTGACCACGTCGCCGTTGTCCACCTTGATTGCCCGGAAATGGCACAATTCCCTGCCGGTGTAGTGCAGCATGAGGCAGCGGGCCACAATCAGGTGGGTAACGAGCAGCACCTTCTCCCCGGCATGCTGCCGCCTGATCCGCTCCACCGCGCCTGTTGCCCGCTGCTGCACGTCCAGGAGCGTTTCACAGCCCGGTACGGTAAAACTCTCGGGTGACGCCTGCCAGGCCGGGTACTGCGGCCCGTACCGCTGCCTGATCTCATCTTTGGCCAACCCGTCCCAATGGGGCAGACAGATATCTGTCAAATCCTCCTCCACCTGAAACGGAATGCCGCACATGGCCGCGATGATTTCCGCCGACTGTCTGGTGCGCGGCAGAGGCCCGGCATACATCGCAGCCAGGCCGATATTCTGCAGCTTCCGGCCGACCTCCCTGATCTGGCTGACCCCCTCGGCATGCAGGGGCTCAGCCGTGCGCCCGGCAAATCTGTTTTCCCGGTTGGCCAGGGTTGTGCCGTGCCGGATAAGATAGATGGATGCGGTCATTTTCACTCCAGGAAAAAGATACCACCACAGAGCACACGGAGGACACAGAGAAAGAATTTTTATAACAGTTAGTTATCTCTAGTTGGCTCTGCTGCTAATTTTCAATTTTTACGAGTTCGTCAGTCTTCACGAATTCATTATCCATTTCGTAACGGCCCCTACGCCGGTGTACAAAACGGCTGCTCCATTCTCATGCCGTAACCGGCATAAGGGGCCGTAACGAAATGATGAGAAATACTATCGTTATTTCGTAACGGCCCCTACGCCGGTGTACAAGACGGCTGCTCCATTCTCATGCCATACCCGGCATAAGGGGCCGTAACGAAATGATGAGAAATACTATCGTTATTTCGTAACGGCCCCTAAGTTGATTGACTATTAAGAAAAAAGAAATTAACGTACCGCCACAACGCAACGAGCCGCTGAACAACCATTCCTCAAGGTACTCAATTTTATCTCTTGCTCGGCATACGGGTGCAATAAAAAGAGATTTTTCCCGCAACATAGTAACAGGATTATCCGCCATGACAACAGTTCCCTTTCGTTTTTCCCTGGTTTCCCTGCTTCTTTTTTTTCTCCTGCTTGGCGGCAACGCTGCCGCCGCTGACGCAGCAGGGAAGGAATCCATTGCCATTCTTCCCTTTCCGGCCAGCGCCGGCAAAGATATCTCCTATCTGCAGGCCGGCATCCGCAACATGCTGGCCAGCCGGCTGGCCGCGGAAACAGGGCTCAGAATCATTGAACATGCCCGGGTCGACCAGCAGGCAGCCGCCGCCGGCGACCTGATGCAGCAGAACACCCTGACGGCGCTCGGCAA
>JACQYM010000337.1 GCA_016208225.1 Deltaproteobacteria bacterium
GAAAGTCCTTGGCTGTCTTATTGTGCAGGCAGGGACGTAGGAGCGGGCCATGCCCGCGATAGGGACAGCCGCAATGCCGAAGGTCGCGGGCAAGGCCCGCTCCTACACCGCGATGCTTTCATGCTTCGTTGTTCCCGCTTACGGAGATGGCGGTTAGCTGGCACCCAGCAGAGGATGTGGATTCCGGCTAAAAACACCCCCGTCAAGCGGGGACTGAACAGAGTGCCGGAATGACGGACGTTTCGAGACTTGGTAAATGGTATATCAGCAATTACTGAGTCCCTAATACAAAGACATTCTGGATTTTCATTGTTGACGGTTGTTTTTCAGCTCTGCAAGTGAGATAAATTTTGCCTGCCCATTGGCAATTTTTTCTTTCCGTTCCGTAATTATTTTCTCATGCCATTCAGGAGGTTCGATTTCATCACCCTCATACAGGAGGCTGTCCCAAAGGGCTTCCATGACCTGTAAGCGCTGAGAAGTGCTCATTTTTTTAAAATCCATAGTATTCATATCCCTGCCTCCGTTATTCAACACATCAACTGCCGCACCAAGGTAATCTTAACCCATAACAGCACCCAACTGTAATTAAAATATTTTTTCTGAGAACTCTGTGTGTTCTGGGGTGAAAAGGCCTCTTTTGTCGGGTTACGGGCTGATAGAGCAATGATCAATGACCATTGTTCATTGATCATTGCTCAGGCGGTGCATCGGCTTCGGCAACCGTCACCGTCAGCTCCGCCAGGAAAGGCTGCGGCGCCGCCCCATCCGGGCCGGCTTCGGGCAGGATGGTGAAGAAAAAGGGATACTCTCCGGGTTGCAGTTCCGTGGTGTCGCCCCGGAAAACCGGCGTATCCTCCAGCACAAAAAGGTTGCCCCGATACAGATCAGCCTCCTCCTTCACCCACTCCCCCTCCCGGGTGAGCCAGCGTGGGTTGCCGTCCGCCGCCGTATACCAGATCCTGAACAAGGCGGGCGCGGCCCCGCTCACATCGGTGATGGCCGCCGACAGCAGCATTTCCTCCCCCTTCTGCACCGTAACTTTTCCTTCCTTGCCATTGGCCCGGATCGCCGGGGTCGCCATGACGGGAACAACCGCTTCCGGCAGGCGTACCGGCCAGAGGTGCAGTTCAAACGACATGGGATAATTGCGGGGCGTTCCCTGGCGCAGATTGACGGCCCAGGCGAAATAGAGATTCAGCGGATTGTTGTTGCGTACCCAGTAATCACGGGCAATAACATCCGTGGCGCCCTGGCTGTTCAGCCAGGCGGCGGGCTCGCCCGCCGCGCCGTCCAGCAGGTCCCGCAGCACGGTGATGTCCGGCAGCTGCCAGTCTTGATAGGCGGCGTTGTATCTGGCGCATTTCAGCCTGTCGGGCGCCGCATTCAGGATATCAATCGCTTTGCCGGCGTTTTCCCAGCTTTCCGGCAGAAAGCAGGCCCCGTCATTGAGCCACATGAGGCCGGTGATATTATCGGTCAATGTGCCGTCGCCGTGATCGGTGAAACGCTTCACCGGCCAGCCAATCGCCCTGCTGCCGCCGATGGGCTCCAGCAGAAAGGGGTCCTTCATGACCCCGGCCGCCAGTTCCCGCTCCTTGATCCGGTGCCGGTCAGGCCTGCCGGTGGCGGGGCGTACCGGCCACACGCCATGCATCCCTTTCTTGTCGCCCGGCTGCAGCTCGCCGGACGAAAGCAGCAGATGAAAGGCTGCCGCCGGCCGGCCGGCCGTTGTGGTGGAAGTCCAGTAGCGGGAATCAAGACCGGCAAAGGGATGCCCGGGCGTAAGGGCCGGCAGATCATGCCCATGGTCGATGATACTGCGCAGTTCATGCCGGTTCGGCAGGGACCAGTCCCGGTAATCGGCCCGCAGCCCCTGGCAGCCATACCGTTGCGGATCGGCATTGAAGTCATGTACCGCCTGCAGGGCATCCTGCCAGGAAGCGTCGCCTAAACAGGCCCCGTCTTTCAGCCACATGAGGCCGCTCTGCCGGTCGGTGACCGTGCCGTCCCCATGGTCAACAAAACGATCACCAGCAGACGGTGCGGCTGCCGGCACTGCACTTTCTTCCGCAGAGGGCGGGGGCTGCCGTACCAGGAGACAGTAATTGCCGTCAACCTTGCCTGTCAGCCCGACTGTGCCGCTGTCAAAATGAAAGGACCAGACCCGATAGGGGTTCGGTCCGGTTGTCCGCGACCAATAGCCCGCGGCCTGCACATTCTTGAAACGATGTTTATTCAGCCAGCCGGCGGCCGATGCCTCTTCCGCGTTAAACAGCATCTCAAGCTGGCCGATTTCCGGCACCAGCCAGTCGCTGTATGCGGCAAGGCCCTGACAGCCGCCGCGCTGTTCCGCGCCGCCGCCGCCGGCCGCAGCATCCATGGCGCCCTGCCAGCTCACTTTCCCCAGACATTCCCCATCCTGCAGCCACATGAGACCGGTAAGGCGGTCGGTAACCGTGCCGTCGCCATTGTCGGCAAAGCGCGGGTCAGGCCATACCGCCCCGGCCTGCAGCTCGCCGTCCTGGCCGGTGCCGGCGTGGTCGATGACCGCGCCCTCCTGATCAAAACAGGACCGCTGGCCTGTCCGGGGCAACTCCGCAGCAGTGCAAGGCATGACGAAAAACCGGCATGCCAGCAGGAAAAAGAGCATGATGGCCGCAAACCGGTTATGGGTGGACTTCGTAGGCGCTGTCTGCATTGTCTGATCCAAAACCATTTCAACGCGCCATCAATCTTTCATGACAGGTGATACAGAAGGCAGGGCCCGGCGGCCGGCGCAGCCGGTACGGATGCAGAGCCAGAGCGGCCCACTCCCCGTCATGAAAAAGATGGCAGGTGATGCAGCCGATTTTCTTATCCGCATCAAGGGGCATATCCGCCGGCATCCTGCCTGACGGCACCACCGACATGGGATGGCGAAAACTCCGGCCGGTGGCGTCATGGGTGCAGAAATCGTTCTTATGGCACTGCAGGCAGACGGTAGGCATATCCCCATGATAACGGCCGGCCACCCCGGCCAGCGGCACTGTCGCATGGCAGTCAAGACACCTGATTGCCGCATCATCATGGGGGCCGGCCGCAGCCGGGGCGGAAACTCCGAACGCTCCGGCAAAAACCAGCAGAAGAAGAAAACCCTGCCGCCTCATACCGTAAAAACCTGCATCTCTTTCCGCATGGCGCGGATCAGCTCCCTGACCTGCAACGCCGTTTGTTCCTCTGCCGCCTCCGGGCTGCTGCACAATACACTGATCTTTTCAGCCTGCAGCCGCACGGCCGACAGCCTGCCGTTCATCTGCCGCACCATGCTCTCCACATCGGCCGCGAACTCCTGGAATTCATCGTTTTCCCGCAACCGCACTTCGCTGTGCAGATCTCCGCCCGTGATAGTGCGCAGGGCCCCGGCCATACGGCGCAACGGTCCGTCAATCCTGGCAAATACCTTGCCGGAGGTCAGCCAGAAAAGCAGCAGGACAAAAACGGCGGTGAGCGCCGTGGTGATCAACATCTCCTGCAGCAGCAGATGGGTCATGGGCACATCGGGCAGCCGCATGGCGTAGAGGGTGGATTCCAGTTTCCGCCCGGCAAAATAGCGGAAACCGAACACGGCCACAATGCCGCCGGCCAGCGAGGCCGCGGTAAACCCGGCGATGAAACGGCCCTGGGCACCCCGGTCGATGAAATAGTTTTTTCGTGTAAAACGCTGTGTCATGTTTTCCCTCAATTTCGGTCAGAGGGCGGGTTTGGAACCCGCCCCTACGCACCTGGGTGGGTTGGAACCTGCCCCTACGTATCTGGGCGGGTTTGGAACCCGCCCCTACGCATCTGGGTGGGTTGGAACCTGCCCCTACATTTGCCTTTCATGGGCGGGTTTGGAACCCGCCCCTACTCCATCTGATGGCAGGCGAAACAGAGGGCGCTGCGTTCGTTGCTCATCACCAGGTCATGATCAAGACTGGAATAGGGATCATGACAGGTGCCGCAGCCCAGTCTGCCATTGTACAGCTGCAGGCGCTGATCAACCATGCCCATGGGCCGCAGATCCGTTTTTCGTCCATGCTTGCTCCGCGCCGCCTCATAATCGATGCCGATCGGATGTTTACTGCCCAGCTTGGTGCCGGCGGAACCGTAATTGCTGCTGTGCTGCCAGACCCCGCCGGTAACGGGAACCGATGAGCCATAGGTCCCGTCGTGGCAGGAAATGCAGTTTTTTGATGTCTCGTCAAGTTCCTGGCCGTATCCGGTGGAGATGTACCTGGATTGGAAATGGGCCTCGCCGAGCACAAGCTGGTGGCCGCTCAGGCTGCTCTGCGTGTGGCAGCTGGCGCAGAAGGCCCGGCCCCGCACCGGCCGCCGCAGATAATAAGTTTTTTCAGCCACGGTATCCACATGCGCGGCATGCACGGCATGACAGGTGGTGCAAACGATGAGGCCGGACCGGGACAGCGGGAAGTCGGCGGGAATTCCCACCTGGTCGGGGCGCACGTCAACAGGGTGCATGAATCCTGACTTCAGGATATCCGCGTGGCAGCCGGTGCAGGCCAGAGTCGGGCTGCCTGCCGTCAATGAGGTCGGGGAGCCGGGGTCTCCCTGATGACACAGCACGCAGTCGCTTTCCTTGAACGCATGCGGGTTTTGTTCCAGACAATAGACCAGCAGACAGAGGCCGCCGAAAAAAAGTATGGAGAAAAAAAAGGTTTTTTTCATACCGCTGGCCGGTTACAGCCTGTATCTGCCGATGAGGGCGGAAATTTTTTCGGCCGCGTCCCTGATGGTCCGCCAATGCGCCTTATCCGTCGCCACTTCCAGGCTCCCGGCCTCTTTTTTCAGGATATCGAGCTCTTTCATGACATCGGTCACGGTCTGCCGGAAGGTCGCGTTCATCGCATTCATTTCCATGGCAAGCTGATGCACCACATCGCTCTGCCGCAGGGTAACCCGGCCGCTCACATCACCCCGGCCGATGCAGCCGGCAAACTGCCGCAGGCGGTAAACCGGTCCGGCCACGCGGTGCGAGTAGAGCAGGGTGATCAGGGCAATGCAGACCATGGTCACCAGCACGGTGCTGCCGTAGATGGCAAGGGATTTATATAAAATATCCCTGTTCAGCTCAGCCAGCATGCGAAATCCCTCCCCATAGGTGGGACCGATCTGACGATGCATAATCAGCCAGAAAATTGCCGCCGTGCCGGCAAGGCCCGCCATGAAGATGAGGGCGCATTTCAGGACCATCATGCGCAGATGGGATTTATCGATGATCTGATATCGTGGGCCGTTCATTCTCAATACCTCGTTCAGTAACTACTCAGGAGTCAGGAGCAAGGAGTCAGAAGACAGGAGCCAGGAGTCAGGAGAAAAAACATGAAAGCGACCATTCCGGCACGAGATCCGATCCTTTTGCCTTCTGCCTTATGCCTTCTGCCTATTGCCTTCTGCCCTTTGCCTGTTGCCTCTTGCCTATTGCCTCTTGCCTTCCGTCTCCGCATTCGCCGCCGGCGTCGGCGCCTGCTTCCTGGCCTTTCGGTCATACTGGCGGGGCTCATGGCAGCCGGGCGCACAGCTACCGCCGTTTTCCGTCTTGATGAAATTGACTGGCATCCGCCCGTTGCCGAAAGAGACCGAATCGGCTATCAGGTGCGGCTGCTCCGCCCCATGCATGCCATGGCAGAGTTTGCAGCTGCGGCCCCGGCTGCTCTTGTTGACATGCAGATAATGCAGGTTGCCGGTGCCGTGGCGGAACTCCGTGGAATAGGAGGTGTCCGGGAACATCAGCAGATCCCGCTTGTGACAGGAGAAGCAGAGTTTATAGGCCTCGGCGTTATAGTCGATGAACTGCCGGGCGGAATAACCGGCGGGCAGCAGCATGTTCTGCATGTCGCCATGCGGGTCATGACAGAGATGGCAGGTTGTTTCGGTAACCGGCGAATGGCTGTAGCGGTGGGCAAGAACGGTTTCATGGCAGGAAACGCACATTTTCTCCTGCACCGCCGGGGGCTCACCGCCCTTACTGTGCTTGTCTTCATTATCCATATGGCAGGTGGTGCATGCCATTTTCGCGGGGTGGGTGGTTTTCGTCTCCGTAAACCCGACATGACATTCGGCCGTGACGCAGCCTTGCTGGGCGGCCGCGTACCCCGCCGCCAGCAGCACCAGCACGATTGCCAGAAAAACCTCCGCAAATTTCACAGGTTCCACTCCTTTCCCAATATATGCAAGCCAGACCGCGAAACGAAAAAACAAGCCGTAACATTGCGGCTGTCTCTATCGCGGGCATGGCCCGCTCCTACATGCCGCTTTCCGGCTTTTTCCCCTGTCTTCTGACTCCTGAATTCTGACTTCTGTCCCTCTGCCACCTACTTCAGAAAATAAGGCGTATCCCCGCCATGGGCATCATGGCAGTTGACGCATTCCATGTTGTTCTTCATGACAAGTTTATGCATCTGCGAAGCCAGCCGCTCTTCCTGGTGGCATTTGGAGCAGATATCACTCACACTCTCCTGCAGCAGTGACTTGTTTTTTGAACTGTGCGGCAGATGGCAGGCCAGACAGTCCCGGACCGAGACCGGCCCATGGATATATTTCCCTTTGACAAAACCCACATGGCAGGTCTCGCACAGCTGATCGGGCGGCACAATGAGCAGATTCGTCTTTTTGAAATTATGGCAGCCCTGGCAGTTTTTTTCCGCATAGGGCGGATGGCTGGAACCGACGATGACCGCCTTTTCCTCCTCAATGGAACCGGCCTGGGCCTCGGCCAGCCTTTCCTCGTAGTAGGTGTTGAAGATGTCACCCATGTTGTCCTCGCACAGCTGCTGCAAGGGCGGCAGGTCAGGCACGCCGTCAAAAATATTGGTCAGCCTTTTATGATTGACCAGCGGGTCGCCGGAGCAGCCGGCCAAAGCCGGCAATACCCCGCAGAGAACGAAAAATAAGAATGATATCCGGTTCATTGTTTTTTTTGCTCTGTATCCAGCGGTTCCGTATCCAGCGGTTCGGTTTCTCCCGACTCGGTATCGTTGGGCATCGATCCGTCTTTTTCCGGTTCGGCAGCTGCAGTCGGGGATGCCGCATCCGGCGGTTTCGCTTCTTTTGCTTCCGCCGCAGGCTGCGGTTTTGCCGCTGC
>JACQYM010000081.1 GCA_016208225.1 Deltaproteobacteria bacterium
AAAAGATAACAGGTTCGGTAAGAGGCTTCTAGGTGACTCGTAAAATATTTCTTTTCAATTCAATCAGTTGCACTGAAAGACGGTCGTGCCTCGTCTCCGGTTGTCTAATCAGCAAAAGCGTGCGCGAAAATCGGTGATAAAAATGCCCATGAATTCAGGGGGGCGCCGAAAGTAGTCGCGCGCCATATCCTTCTCCCGACCAGGGAACAAGCCGAAGACGTACTCGAAAAACTCAATCAGGGAGCTGATTTTGCCGAAATGGCAAAAAAATATTCCATTGATCTCCCCATGTCCAAGGAAGGAGGAGCAATGGGGACGATAGAAAAAGATAAAACCCTGCCCGAGCTCGGCAACGCACTTTTCACATTAAAAGAAGGGGAAATCAGCGAGATAGTCAAGACACCCTTCGGCTTCCATATTCTCACGGTTGATACGCATATTCCCGCTGAAACTCCATCCCTTGAAGAGGCGACGGAAAAAATTCGTGCGTTCATCCTTCGCAGGAAGGAAGGGCAGGCATTTGCCGATATGGTAAACACCCTCCAGAAAGGTGCGGATATCACCATTTTCAAGGAAAGGTTATAATTCCATGAAGCTTTCATGCCAGTGTCATTGAAGAGGAGAAAATTGAAACGCCAGAGCGGACCCGGATGTTCTCTTTGCCGACTTTTTGGTGTTTTTGCCGGCATTCTTGTATGGTCAACTGCGGATGCATCCCGATATTCCATCCATCCCGTTGACGATACATACGTTTCAAACATCACGGGCGCCGGGAAAAACTACGGAGTAAATTACCTTTATGTATCGAATACGTCAGGATTTCTCGCATATGCCTATTTGAAGTTTCCCTTGGACCAGCTAGCGGAAAACGAGGAAATCGATACCGCAACCCTGGAGATGCATGCTCTTTACGGATTTCTTTCCACCATTAACGTGTATTATGTGGCATTCGACGGCTGGAACGAAAAAACAATTACCTGGTATGATCAGCCTGCAGATTATGCAGCACCGGCCCCGCTGGATAGCGTGTACCTTAACTCCGCACCCCGAAATATTGAGTTCGATCTCTTGCGGGACCTGCAGTGGCCGATAGCGCTTGATCTTGAGGATCGCTTCCTGTCCCTTATGGTGAGTGTAGATTCCCGTGGGGAGGTCTTCTTGGCAAGCAAGGAAATTTTTACAGAGAGCTGGGTGCCAACATTGAATATCACCACTTCTCCAAATGAACCAATTGATGATCTTACCCCGACGCCGGTTCCTTCTTCCCTGGCGCTGATTTTGAGCGGTTTGTGGGCGCTTCGGGGCAGCGCCTGGCTTTTGGCGAGAAAACGCCAATTGCCAAAGGCAGCGGGCAGTTAATTATCTTTTGGGGGGAGATGCCCAGGCTGTTGCTTTCGGGCATCTTGAAAAATTGCCCTCCGGCCCGATGACGACAGGGTCATCTTTCCCGCCTTCCTGGGCAAATGATGCTGCTTCCTGTCTGTCCTGCCTGGCAGAAAAATCCCGCCGGACAGGACAAAGGACTCTCCCTTCCATCTTCGACACTCCCTTGCCAGCCCGCCCCATCCCGGTTCTCCGGGGATATCCGACCTTGGTGTGATATTTGCTTTCCTCCTTCCGTCATGGCGAGAATCAAGGTGCAGCATCCGACAACCAGGAGCTTGCGGAACGGTGTCGGTCTGCTCTGTTACCAATCGGCGCAAAGAAATTGAAAAATCATGGATCCCCAGGAGGTATGTCATGGGAAAAGAGAAAAAACAGGAAGGCAAGATGGACATGCAGGCGATGATGGAAGTTTACAGGAAACTGGCAATTCCCGGCGCCCCCCACAAGCTGCTGGCAAGCCTGGCGGGATCATGGACCACCAGGAGCAAGGGCTGGATGGGCGCCGACGAGCCCCCGATGGAAGGCACCGGCACCTGCGAACAGAAGATGCTTTTGGGGGGCCGTTACCTGCAGCAGGAATATGTCGGCGATATGATGTGGGAAACCTTCACTGGCATCAACATCATCGGCTACGACAACCATACGAAAAAGTTTGTTTCGGTCTGGTTCGACTCGATGAGCACCGGTTTGTATTATTTTGAGGGGACTGCCAGCCCGGACGGCAGGACCATTACCCAGGAATGCAGCTATGACGACCCGGTCAGGGGCCCCATGGTCTGGCGCAGTGTGACCAGGATCGTGGATGACAATACCCTGGAGTATGACATGTTCCTCATCCCCAAAGGGGGCAAGGAAGAGAAGGCGTCGGAGATGATCGTCACCCGCAGGCGATGAAGAGCAGGGCTGATTATCGGACTGGACACATTTAGAATGAGTGCATAGTTTACAATCGATGCGCTTGACTAGTTACTGATCGGAGAAAAGGGGAGACGATGTCGGATGCGCGCCTTGAAATGCCCCGGATCAGGCGCCAATTCCGTGGCGGACAGCTATATGGGTACGGGTGCGGTTAATGTCAAAATCACTAAAAGTCATTCTCATTACAGTCAGCGGGTTCATGACGTTCCTCGTGCTCGTCGTGGCGGCCCTCTATGTTTTCCTGGATGTCAATGGCTACAAATCCTGGATTGAGAGGGTTGCCTCGAAAACCTTGGGTATGGAAGTCAAGGTCGCCGGCCGATTGGAGCTTGGCTTGTTCCCTGGCTTGCAAGTCACGGCTGAAGACGTGCAAGTCCGCAACCGGGGATCGGATGTCGTCTTCGCGAAAGGAGCCGGATTCGGAATCGACCTCCTCCCGCTGCTGCAAAAAGAAGTACGGATCAGGGAGATCGCACTGATACACCCCATAATTACTATCGAGCGGGACGGCGACGGCACGTACAATTTCGAGAAAACGGAGAAGGCCGAAAGGACATTTCTCGCCTTGGAGCTGTCGAAGGTTTCCATTTCGGACGGAATGTTCCGATACGCGGATAAGCAGGCGACGGGAGAATTCGAGGCCGTGGGCTGCAACCTGGATGCCCGCAACCTGCAGCTCTCAGGAGAGAAAAGCCCGAATTTCCTGAAGCATCTTTCCTGCACGGCGAACCTCGCTTGCGAGGAGATTCGAACCCGGGATTTTTCGGCATCTGACCTGAAGCTCGATCTCGTCGAACAGGACGGGGTCATTGATGTCAAGCCGGTCACGATTTATGTTTTCGGCGCGCAGGGCTCGGGGAGTATCCAGGCTGACTTTACAGGCGATGTCCCGCGTTACCACGTTCAATCCTCCCTGCAACGGTTTCAAGTCAAGGAGTTTCTTGAAATCCTGTCGCCGACCAGGAGCGCGGAAGGGGAGATGGATTTCTCCGCGAATTTGTCGATGCAGGGGCAAACCATAAACGCGATAAAGGAAAGCGCGACGGGAGATGTTTCCCTGCGGAGTGAAAACCTCACGCTTGAAGGCCTGGACATTGACCAGAAGCTCTCCCGGTTAGAGTCCAGTCAGAGCTTCAACCTCGTGGACGTGGGCACCTTCTTCTTTGTCGGGCCTTTCGGTTTGGCGGTCACAAAGGGGTACAACTTTGCGGGCCTCTTCCAGGAATCGGGGCGCAGCAGCATCGTCCGAACCCTCATCTCCGACTGGAAGGTCGAGCATGGTGTGGCGCAGGCCCGGGATGTGGCCATGGCGACAAACCAGAACCGGATCGCACTCAAAGGAAAACTCGATTTTGTCAACGAGCGATTCGATGACGTGACCTTGGCGGTGATCAACCCCAAGGGATGCGCCACAATGGTGCAGAAAATAGATGGACCCTTCCAGAAACCGGTGGTGGAGGAGCCGAGTATCCTCAAGTCCCTCTTCGGGCCGGCGCTGCAATTGCTCAAGAAGGGAAGAGAGCTTGTTCTTGGTGAAGAGTGCGAGGTATTCTACGCCGGCTCTGTGTCGCCGCCGGAATGACAAACCAGGACTGCGGCAACAGGCGAAAAGGCTTAAGGGCGTATGAGGGCGGGCTTGCCGCCTCTCTCGCTCAGGTGCCTGGTTTGCCCTCCTGATCGCGGTTGTTTGCGAAATTCCTTTGCTTGCGGCTCCTTTGATTCTGTGATACAAAAATTTATGTGATTACCATCGACAAAATTTATGGCCTGTCGCATCAAGCAGATCCTATGCAAGCCATCACTGGGTATTTTTTTCTGATCAGGGAAAGCCCTTATTTTTATGAGCATGCCCCCCGTCCCGGAAGACCAATCCGCCAAAGCGGCAACAAGGCGATCATGAACACTCAGGCGCTCACAGAGCCCGGACCGGCGTGGCGGCTCACAACACGCAAACTTTCGGACAAGGAGCTTGAGGTCACCCTGTCCGGCCGCTGGTGCCTGAACGAGCAGCTGCCCCCGGTCCGCGAACTGGAGGCTGCTTTTTTTGAGGGGCTCACCACTCTCAGGGTCGTGGTCACGGAACTGGGCGAATGGGATACCGGGCTGCCCGCCTTTTTTGCCGGGGTGGTGAAAATGGGGGCGGAACGCGGCTTTACCGTGGAGCAGCGCGGCCTGCCCGAAGGGGTGGAGCGGTTGATCACCATGGCCTTTGCCGTGCCCGAACAGGCGGTTGCCGGCCGCCGCGCCCGGCCGGCCGGGCTGTTTGACCGGGTCGGCACGGCAACAATGGAATTTTTTCGTACCGCCCCGGAGATGATCCGCTTTCTGGGTGAGATCACCCTCTCCTTCGGCCGTCTGTTTACCGGCCGGGCCCGGTTCCGGCTCAGCGATCTCTGGCTCGAGATCGAGGAGGTGGGGCCGCGGGCCCTGGGCATCGTCTCGGTGATCAGTTTCCTGGTCGGGCTGATCCTCGCCTACCTGGGGGCGGACCAGCTCAAGATGGTGGGCGCCCAGATCTTTATCGCCGACCTGGTGGCCATCGGCATGGTGCGGGAGGTGGGAGCGCTCATGACCGGCATCATCATCGCCGGCCGCACCGGGGCCGCCTTTGCCGCCCAGCTCGGCACCATGCAGGTGAACGAGGAGATCGATGCCTTCCGCACCCTGGGCATCTCCCAGGTCGATTTCCTGGTGCTGCCGCGCATGCTGGCGCTGATGCTCATGGTGCCGCTGCTCACCCTCTATGCAAGTTTTGTCGGCATGCTCGCCGGGCTCCTCGTCTCGGCTACCATTTTCGACATCGGCATGTTCGAATATTACACCGAAACCCTGCGGTCGCTGACGTTGAAGCATTTTTTCGTGGGGCTGTCCAAGGGCACGGTCTACGGCGCCATGGTAGCCTTTTCCGGCTGCCTGCGCGGCATCCAGTGCGGCAGGAACGCCGAGGCGGTGGGCCGGGCCGCGACCTCGGCCGTGGTCACCGGCATTCTGCTGATCACCATCACCGCCTCGCTCATGACCATCATCTTTTACCGGCTGGGCATCTGACATGAACAATGCGCCACACATCGAGGTACGCGACCTGACCATGGCCTACGGGGATTTCGTGGTCCAGCGGGACCTGAGTTTTACGGTGAACAGCGGCGACATCTTCGTCATCATGGGCGGCAACGGCTGCGGCAAGACAACGCTGATGCGCCATCTCATCGGGCTGCAGCGTCCGGCCAGGGGGGAGGTCTTCTATCACGGCGAGGATTTCTGGAACGCGGCCCCGGAGGAACGGGAGCGCATGAAACGGCGGCTCGGCATCCTCTTCCAGGGCGGGGCGCTGTGGAGTTCGCTGACCATTGCCGAGAACGTGGCCCTGCCGCTCGGCGAATACACCGCCCTGCCGGCCGGCAAAATCAACGAGGTGGTCTCCTTCAAGCTCGCCCTGGTGGGACTGGCCGGCTTCGAGGAGTTCTACCCGTCGGAACTCTCCGGCGGCATGCGCAAACGGGCCGGCATTGCCCGGGCCATGGCCCTGGACCCCGAGATCCTGGTCATCGATGAGCCCTCCTCGGGCCTTGACCCGCTCATTGCCCGCCGCCTCGACGATCTCATCATGGAGCTGCGCAACAGTCTGGGCACCACCATCGTAGTCATCACCCACGACATCGCCAGCATCCTCACCATCGGCAACAATTCCATCTACCTCGACACCGAGCGCCACACCATGATTGCCACGGGCAATCCGCGCACGGCCCTGGAGCACGGCGCACCGAACGTGCGGCGCTTCCTGTCCCGGGGGGAGGTGCGCGCATGAGCAGGCGGGCCAGTCCGACCCTGATCGGCGCCTTCGTCCTCGGCGCCGTGATCCTTGCCGTGGTGACCGTGCTGCTGGTGGCCGGGGGCCAGGTTTTCCAGGAACGGCCCCGGCATGTCATCTATTTCGAAGGTGCGGCCCAAGGGCTGCAGATCGGCGCCCCGGTGCTGTTTCTAGGGGTGAAGGTGGGGACGGTGAAGCAGATCCAGCTCGGGCTCGACGAGCGCAACGACCGCTTCACAGTGCTCGTCACCGTCGAGGTCGAGCCCAACGTGGCGCGCTCCCGGGCCGGCAAGGCGATCGATCTCGGCAAGCGCGTCACTCTGAAATGCCTGGTGGAACGGGGCTTGCGCGCCCAGCTCCGCATCCAGAGCCTGCTCACCGGCCAGCTTTACGTTGACCTCGATTTCCACCCGGATAAACCGGCGGTGTTTGTCGCCATTGATCCGGATGTGAGTGAGATCCCCTCCATTCCGACCCCGGTGCAGGAATTCACCGCCCGCATCGAAAATGTCCCATGGGACAGATTCATCGCCCAGGTATCTGCCATCGGCGACGCCCTCGACAAACTCCTTGCCGACCCGGCCACCAGCGAGATTCCCCGCCGGCTGGAAACGGCCCTGACCCATCTGGATCTGCTCGTCTCCAAACTGGATGCCGAGACCCAGCCGACCATGGCGGCGTTACGCGACGACCTGACGGAACTGCAGGCAACCCTCCTGGTGGCCCAGGCTGCTCTTAACCGCCTGGGGGCGGCGGCGGACCAGGTGAACATGCTGGCAAGCCCCGAAGCCCCGGTGGCCGCCGGTCTGACCAGGGCAGCCGAGGAACTGAGCAATGCCGCCCGAACGGTGGGCGCTGTTGCCGGGGAAGAATCGCCATCCGTCGTGCATCTCAATGCCGCCCTGCAGGAAATGACCAAGGCGGCGCGCAGCCTGCGGGTACTCGCAGAAACCTTAGAACAGCGGCCGGAATCCCTGCTGCAGGGGAAAAAAGCAATGGAGGAAAGACCATGAAAGGATGGCGTCGCAATGGGCTGGTGCTCGCCCTGCTGTTGATTTTTGCTACCCTGCTGCCGGGCTGCGCAACGACACCGGAGACGAAGCTCTATCTGCTCGCCGCCATGGAGTCGGGCGCACCTTTTGCCTGCGAAGCGGGGCAAGCGCCGGTGATCGGCCTGGGGCCGGTGAAGCTGCCGGATTACCTTGACCGGCCCCAGATCGTGTACCGGGTTTCGGAAAATCGCCTGGCCGCCGCCGACTTCCATCGCTGGGCCGAGCCGCTGGCCGCAAATGTCGTGCGGGTGCTGTCTGAAAACCTGGCAGCCCGGTTTCCCACCAGCCGCATCCTGACCTATCCCTGGCAAAAAAGCGAGGCACCCGACTATCAGGTTCTGATTGAGGTGCTGCGCTTCGACGCCGGCCCGGAGGACGCGGTGCATCTCATTGCCAACTGGTCGGTCGAGGGCTGGGAGTC
>JACQYM010000338.1 GCA_016208225.1 Deltaproteobacteria bacterium
CGCCTTGCTTGCCCAGATGTAATTGAGGGAATTGAGCGGCGGATACTCGCCGTACACCAGCTTGAGCGTATTGAATTTCACCCGTTCCCACAGGTTGACTTTGTCCGCATCGTAGGCAAAGGTAATATAGATTCTGGCCGGATAATCATCGCCTTCTTTTTTTGTTACGTCGCCTTTTTCATAGATATCCGCCGCCTTCCATTTCCAGGCAAGAATCGGGTAATCGTGGGGGTTGATGGAAATTTTCCTGATCAGTCCGGATGCAGAGGCGCGGCTGTTCGCTTCCACGACCGTGACGCCCTGGTCCCGGACGAGTCGGTAGCCGGTATGGGCCGGGATATTTTTGAAATGCAGGGGTTCCCAGCCCGCGGGGAGCCCGTCCGGGTCCGTGGCGGCGGAGAAATTGCCCACCACGATGACATCGGGACCGTTGCCGCCGGCCGCGGCAGGCCAGGACAGGAGAGAGAGCAACAGGATGGGGAGAAGACAGAAAATTTTTCCCCAGGGCCGACTGGACGATTTCATCCCTGCCGCCGTTTTCCGAAAATCACCAGGCCGGGCAGGACGCTGCCCAGCAGCAGTAGAGCCGGCGGCAGGGGAACCGACGGCGCGGCCTCGGTAATGAAACTGGAGCCGAAGGAAGAACCCAGACCATTCCCCTTGTAATCCAGGACCAGGGTCCCCTGGCCGCTGCCGACGTCAACCGCAAAGATTCTGGTCAGGGAGATGCCGTACAGGGTATCATTGTCCGCCGTTGCCAGGCCGTAGACGCTGGTGAAGCCGAAATTGCCGATTCTGGTGCCGGCGGCCTGATTGTCCAGGTCGATGCGGATCAGTTCATTATGGGTAGAGGAGAGGTAAAGGTTGCCGTGAAAGAATGCCAGGTCGCCGGCGGAGAAAAAGCCGGTGGTGCCGAGGCTCGTGCCCCGGCCGGTGTCGAGATCGATGGTATAGAGCCTTGCCGTGCCGGCGCCTGCGGCGTAGAGCCGACCATCGGCGCCGAACACCATGGCATTGCCCTGGGGAATCGAGTGGGGCCCGATCATGGTTGCCGCTGCGGTCTGCGGATTGATCCGGTAAAGATCGGTGGTGGAAAGGCCCCACAGGCTGCCGTCCGCCTCATAGGCGATATCCGTCATCACGGCGCCCATGCTGCCGATCAGATTGACCGCGCCGTCGGCAAGATCAATGGTGCCGAGCCGGCCGGATGCATCGTGGGCCCAGAGAACGGGCGAAGCGTTGGCGGAACCGGACATCAATAAGAAGCAGCTGATAATGACACCGGCAACGATCGTTCTTTTCATGATTGTTTTCCTGTGATTGGTTTCGCAGTTTCGGTTATGCTGGAAGGCCTGAAACAGAAAAAGACCCGGAAGGTCTCAGGTAGTTTCGTCTCTCCGGCCGTAGTCCGTTATTCTGCTGAGAATGCGGATCATTGTCAAGAGATATCGGCTGCATGGGCCGCTGCTATTGAACTTGCCGGACCATCCCTGTGTGGTGCCATGGAAAATTTTATACTCACCATATCATTTCTGCTCATCGGCATGGGCCTGCGGCGTCTGCGTCACTTTCCCGACAATACGGCCCAGGTGCTGAATCTCTTTGTCATCCATGTCTCCTTGCCGGCCCTGGTGCTCATCAAGGTGCCGGGGCTGGTTTTCTCGCGGCAGCTTCTGCTGCCGGCCCTGATGCCCTGGTTCATGCTGCTGGTTTCGGCCGGGCTGATTCTTGCCGCCGGGAAATGGTGGCGCTGGGACCGGGAAACGATCGGCGCCCTCCTTCTGCTGGTGCCCCTCGGCAACACCTCGTTTCTCGGCATTCCCATGGTACACGCCTTTTTCGGCGAACAGGGCATTTCCTATGCCGTGCTGTACGATCAGCTCGGCTCGTTTCTGGCCCTGGCCATTTACGGCTCGGTGGTGCTGGCTCTCTATGGGAAGAGAGAGGGCAAACCGACGGTGCAGACGGTGATCACGAAAATCATGACCTTCCCGCCCTTCATCTGTCTGCTGCTGGCCCTGCTTTTTCGTGGCCTGCCCGTGCCCGCCGCCGCAGCCGTGCTGCTGCAGACCCTGGCGGCAACCCTGGTGCCGGTCGTCATGGTGGCGGTCGGCTTTCAGCTTACCCTGCGGCTCAGCCCGGACGTGCTGAAACCCTTGGCCGCCGGACTGCTGATAAAACTGGTCCTGGCGCCCTGTGTCGCCCTGCTTGTCTGCCGGCTTTTCGGCTTCGGCAGCCTGGCGGCGCAGGTGTCGGTCTTTGAAGCGGGCATGCCGCCCATGGTATCGGCCGGGGCAATGGCCATCATGGCCGGTCTTGCCCCCAGGCTGTCAGCGGCCCTGGTGGGTCTGGGGATTTTTCTGTCATTTGTCACCCTGCCGCTGCTGTTTCGTTTCCTGTAGTTTTGGAAGCCGTAAAAACTGAAAATTAACCACAGAGAGCACAGAGCCCACAGAGATAACGAATTGGAATTAAGGGATTCCGCGATACCGTTTATCACTTCTCGAAGGGTCCGTCATTCCGGCATGTTTTTAGCCGGAATCCAGGTCCTCACTGGATGCCAGCTAAGAACATGCCGCATGACGACACTGATAAACGGTATTTTACAATTCGGCTCCTGAAAATATTTTCTCTGTGATCTCTGTGATCTCCGTGGTGAAAAACAGATGTTGATCGGCCGGC
>JACQYM010000339.1 GCA_016208225.1 Deltaproteobacteria bacterium
AGCAGATCCGGGGCTTGCTTCATGGTGTTCACCTGTAGGTTTATCCTCGCGAAAGCGGGGACCGGTACGACGAAAATTGCATCACGGCGTATGCAGTCAGGCTCATCTTAATGGAATAACCCTCTTTACGCAAAGGGATTAGAGGAAAAAATGGGCACGGAGACGGTTGAACTGACGGGTTTGACAGGCGGCATGGGGGCGGGGAAAAGCTCTGTGGCCCGTTTTCTGTGCCGCAGGTTCAGCGTCACCTGCCTGCACGCGGATGCCGTGGTGCACGAACTTCTGGCGCCGGGGGAGAAGTGCTGGCAGGTGATTGTCGACCTGGACCGCGCCTTTGTCCGGCAGGATCAGACCATCGACAAGCCGCTCCTCCGGCAGGCCCTGTTTACCGATGCGCTTTTGCGGCAGCGGATCAACGAGGGGTTTCATCCCGTTGTCCGGGAAACGATCCTGCGGAAAGTCCATGGGGAGTATCGGGCAAAGGGGCAGAAATTTTTTCTCCTCGATGTTCCGCTTCTCTACGAGTCAGGGTGGCAGGACATGTTCCGGCAGGTGATCGTTGTCTATGCCGCATGGGATAAATGCGTGGAACGGCTCATGCTGCGGGACAATATTTCCGGCGCGGAGGCGGAAAGATCAATGGCCACCCAATGGCCGTTGCTTGAAAAAACCATGCTTGCCGATCATGTTGTCGATAATAGCGGCAATTGGCTGGATACCTGTTTGCAGAATCTTCGCCTGGGGCATTTGCTGTGGCAAAAAAAGTGAAAACGTGGTGAAAAAATCTTGACAGGGTGAAAGAAATACATCATATCATTATCACTTTTACAAAATTCCCTGATCCTTCCAATCGCCGACAGCAAATAAATCGTTAAACCCATAAAACATCCGGTTGTCTTTTGAATCCTGCATCGGACCGATTTTATTTTTTTCATTTAAATCACGCAAATCCATATAAATCACGCTATCCATACATCATAAATAGAGCTCGCAACACTGACCGATTACGCTCACTGATCTAAACAAATCGTTCTTTCCAGCAATTGTCGTTTCACCCGGGCAATCGACTACGTCTTAGGCGTTTGTCCGACAAGGAATGAACGAAAGAGGTCGGCTTGGCCTGCTATGCACAGGCCGTCCGCAGCGAGCGGTGCAGCAGGGCACGGGATAGCTGTGTATGGTGCGGTTTGAGCCGCGATCTTATTCAGGGGCCGGTGGGTATAACCATTATCCGGGCCCCATGCAGAAGTCGTGATAAGCCGTGGCAAACAAAATAATATCGTCGCCCGAATGTTAGAGACGGCATCAGGAGCCGTAACGAAATAATCAAAAATGAAGAGATTATTTCGCAACGGCTCCTAAATGCAATTTTCGTCATACCGGTCCCCGCCTTCGCGAGGATAAACTGCGGCCGGTATCCGGTTATTTCAGCAAATTCAATCACCTCTGGACTTTTTCCGGACTCGATCCAGGATGCACCGGAGTGACGGCTTGCTTCAGTTATTTTTTTACAACGGTTTCGTGCCGGGGCCATAATTTTACATGTTGTTAAATACTAATCAGAGTTGAGGAGAAAGAGAGGCAGATGAATTTAAGTGATCTAAAAGTAATGAAGATCAATGAGCTGACCAAGCTGGCCAAAGAGCTTGGCGTTGAAGGTTTCAGCTCCATGCGCAAGCAGGAATTGATCTTTGCGATTCTCCAGACCAAAACCAAGGAATTGGAAAAAAATGGTGTGGTGCGAGGAAGCGGTGTTCTGGAGGTTTTGCCGGACGGCTTTGGTTTTCTTCGATCGCCGGACTTTAACTACCTGCCTGGTCCTGATGACATTTATGTTTCTCCTTCTCAGATTCGCCGCTTGAACCTCCGCACCGGTGACAGCGTTGAGGGACTGGTCAGATCGCCAAAGGAGGGTGAACGCTACTTCGCCCTGCTGAAAGTCGACAGCGTCAACTTCCAGCCCCCTGAAAACGCCAAGAATAAAACGATTTTTGCCAACCTGACCCCGCTGCATCCGGAAGAGCGAATCGTCCTTGAGCGTGAGCCTGACAATTATTCCATGCGCATGATGGACATGATGTCGCCGATCGGCAAAGGACAACGAGGCCTCATCGTCGCTCCCCCCCGCACCGGTAAAACGGTTCTCATCAAAGACATCGCCAACAACATAATCAAAAACCACAAAGAGATCATCCTCATCGTGCTGCTCATCGACGAACGGCCGGAAGAGGTTACCGACATGGCCAGAAGCGTCAAGGCCGAGGTGATCAGTTCCACCTTTGACGAGCCGCCCCAGCGCCACATCCAGGTGGCCGAGATGGTTCTGCACAAGGCCAAGCGCCTGGTGGAGCATAAGTTTGACGTGGTCATCCTGCTTGACAGTCTGACCCGTCTGGCCAGGGCATACAATACCGTCATGCCGTCCAGCGGCAAGATCCTTTCCGGCGGTGTGGACTCCAATGCCCTGCACCGGCCCAAACGGTTTTTTGGAGCGGCCCGCAACATTGAGGAGGGGGGCAGTCTGTCAATCATTGCCTCGGCCCTAGTCGAGACCGGCAGCCGGATGGATGAGGTAATTTTCGAGGAGTTCAAGGGCACCGGCAACATGGAGTTGGTCCTTGACCGGAAGATGGCTGAAAAACGGATCTTTCCGGCAATCGATATCAACAGCTCCGGCACCCGTAAGGAAGAG
>JACQYM010000082.1 GCA_016208225.1 Deltaproteobacteria bacterium
AAGAGCAGGAACCGTCCCAGGCTGCTTCCTCCGAAGCGGATAAAGTTCTCCATGATGTGCTTGATCTGCAATATGATGACCCTTTAAGCCAGGACGCCCGCTTTGAACTGGTGCGCAGGTACTGGATCCGCCGGGAATACGACCAGGCCTATGACATGGGCAAGGCCTATCTCCGTTACGAAACGGTGGCCGCGGAAAAAAAAGAGGTCGCCGATATCATGGGGCAGATTCTGGCCATGCGCATGGAAAGACTTTTTCAGGAGAAAAAGTATGATGCGGTCTATCAGCTTTACAAGGCAGAATATCCGTATGTGAAACTGTACCGGCGGGGGATACTGCTGTACCTGACCGGCCGCGCCCTGGAGGAAATGGGGCTTTACAGGCAGGCCGGAATAATCTATTACGATGCCATGGTCCTTGAGTTGACCGATACGGAACAGCTTGATCTCTATATTCATCGGGCCCGGATCTATCTGGCGGATAACGATATCAACGGGGCCAGCCGGCTGCTCAAATATATGCGGAAAGTATATGCCGACAAACCGGCCATGGGGGAAATCTGTTTTCTGAGCGGCAAGCTGCGGGAGAAACAGAAGCGCGACCTTGATGCCCTGCACTTTTACCAGCTTGCCGTTGAGAACCCCACCTTTGCCGAAAAGAAAAATCAGTATGCGGCGGAGTATCTGCGGCTTCTCTTTGCCCAGGATAAGATTTTGGAAAAGGCCCAGATTCTTGATACCTTTCAGCAGGAAAAGTGGCTGCCGCCCGGGGAACTGCAGGAGTGGTACGGCAAGCTTGCTGCGCGTTACCGCCGGAACAACGACCTGGAAAAGGCGACGGCTGCCTACCTTGCCGCGCTGACCGCGGCAATGCCCCAGGATACCGCGGCAGCGCAGCAGCTCCGCCTTGAACTGGGCGATGTGCTGCTCCAGGCGGGCAACGGTAAAGAGGCGCTGGTGCATTTTCGCAAGGCGGCGGCAGGGCCGGACGATCTGGTCCGGAAATTGGCCGAGCAGCGTGTGACCCAGGCAAACATCGACCGCGCCATGACGGATACGGAAGCGGTCTGGAAAAATTAATATTAACGGACTCATAAAAACCACAGAGCGCACAGAGCCCACAGAGATAACTGGCTGTAATTAAAAATGCTTAAAAAAATATTTCTCTGTGATTTCCGTGTACTCTGTACGGAAACAGGATAAGGATTGTAACATCCAGGCACGACAGACAAAATGCGGAAAATTCTGATAGCGGATGACGACCGGGAGGTGCGCATGGTTCTCTATGAAGCCCTCATCCGGCAGGGCCATACCGTAACCGTGGCCGAGAACGGCATGATGGCCCTTGATATATTTGAAAAAAATCCCGCCGATCTCGTTATCAGCGATATCAACATGCCGCGCATGGGCGGGCTTGATCTCCTGCAGAAACTGCATGCCCTCCGGCCGCAGCTGCCGGTGGTCATCATCACCGGCCATGCCACGGTGGAAACCGCTGTCTCCGCCATGAAGCTCGGCGCCTTTGATTATCTGCTGAAGCCCTTTTCCATTGACGTGATCGTGGAGGTGGCGGCCAGGGCGTTTGCCGCGGGCCTGCCGAAAAAAGACGAGGGGGCGGGCCAGCCCAGGGAAAATCAGGATTTCCTGAAAAAGAAACCCATTGTCGGGGCGGACAACAAACTTGCCAGGGTCCTGCAGAAGGCGAAGAGCGTCGCTTCCAGCAAGGCCACGGTTCTGATTCTTGGCGAGTCAGGCACCGGCAAGGAGATGATTGCCCGCTACATTCATGAGGAGAGCAACCGCCGGGAAGGACCGTTTGTCGGCCTGAACTGCGCCGCCTTGCCGGAAGGATTGCTGGAAAGCGAGCTGTTCGGCCATGAAAAGGGGGCATTCACCGGGGCGATTTATACCAAGAAGGGCAAATTTGAACTGGCGGACGGGGGGACCCTGCTGCTGGACGAGATCGCCGAGATTCCCCTGCATCTGCAGGCGAAGCTGCTGCGTGTGCTGCAGGAGGAGGAGGTTGACCGCCTGGGGGGCAAGTCGCCGGTCAAGGTGGATGTGCATGTGGTGGCCACCACCAACAGAAATCTGGAGGAGGCGGCCAAGAATGGGGAATTCCGCCAGGACCTTTACTATCGTTTGAATGTCATTCCCTTGACGCTGCCGCCGCTGCGGGAGCGGAAAAACGATATCGAGCGGCTTGCCGCCCATTTTATTGCCCGTTTTTCCCAGCAGTATGGCAAGGATGTCAAAAAAATGTCAAAGGCTGCCTGGCAACGCTTTCAGCAGTATGACTGGCCGGGCAATATCCGCGAGATGGAAAATCTGGTGGAACGGGCAGTGCTTCTCTCCCTGAGCGAAGAGCTGGAGCCGTGGGATTTCTGGGACGAAGAGACCGATGACGCGGTTGCGGACAAGCCGTTGACCTTTGCCGCGGAAGGGGAGGCCTTCCAGCCTGCCGCCGCTGCGGGTGAGGCGACGGAGGGCGGCATGGCAAGTCTCAGGGATGTGGAGCGTCAAATGATCATGCAGGCCCTTCAGAAAACTGACGATAACCGGACCCATGCCGCCAGGATGCTGGGTATCAGTGTCCGCACCCTGCGCAACAAACTGCATGAATATCGTTTGCAAGGGTTAATTGACTGATTTTCTTTATTTTCTTTCCGCGGCTTTTCCTCTTTTCCTTTCGGCTGCAACTCGTGAAAATCTTCGATCGCCAGGCGCTTAAACAGCCAGGCATGCTATTTGCTTTACTTTTCCGGGAAAGGACCATCTTCCTCAAAGGAGAACATTATGCCAGTCAATAAACTGTACGGCGGCCTGCAGCCCATGGAGCAGGCCCTGAATCTCCGTTATGAGCGGCAGGGGCTGATCCAGTCCAACATTGCCAATATGGAGACTCCGGGCTATACGGTGCAGGACTTTTCTTTTGAAAAGGCCATGGCAACGGCAAGTCTCAACCAGGGCACGCTGAGCCGGACCCACAAAAAGCATATTGACCTTGATCCGGTGGCCGCCACGATGAGTCAGGAATTTTCCAAGGAGAAGCGGCCGGTTGACCTGGATGAGGAGATGGTGAAGCTTGCCGAAAACCAGATGATGTATGAGATTGTGACCCGCATGATCGGCAAGAAGGTTGACGGCATCAAATACGCAATTGATGAAGGAGGTAAATAGCAATGGATATTCTGTCCGCTTTTAAAATAAGCAGCTCCGGCCTGAAGGCGGAAAGGGCCCGGCTGAATGTGGCGGCCATGAATCTGGCCAATGCCAACACCACGAGAACCATGGAGGGCGGGCCATACCGGGCAAAATCCGTGGTCTTCCAGGCAAAACCGCTGGAGAACTTCCGCGATGCGCTGAGTGCCAGCGAGGATAAGCTGCGGCAGGTGGAGGTGGCGGAAGTGGTGGAGGATAAAAAGGAGTTCAAGTCGGTGTATGATCCCTCTCACCCTGATGCCGATGCAAACGGCATCGTACTCTTTCCCAACGTGGATGAGACGGAGCAGATGGTGGACCTGATCAGCGCCCGGCGCGCCTATGAGGCAAATGTTGCCGCCCTTGAAACGGTGAAGAGCATGGCCATCAAGGCCCTTGATATTGCCAGACGATAATCAGTGACGGTTTTGTAAAAACGGCAAATTAACCAGAGAGAGCACAGAGCCCACAGAGATAACTAATTGTAATTAAAATAATTTCTCTGTGATCTCCGTGGTGAAAATAGACTTTTTACGAATTCGTCAATCAAGACAATGAGAAGTGACAGACAGGCGGGGCGGTCGCCCGCCTGCAGGAGCGAGATCTATGCAACTACTACCACTGCAGCCGGTGCAATTCGGTGAAACAATTTCAGCCGCACAGGTGTCAAAAAAACAACAGACCCCGGGGGCGGGTTTTGAAGAAGCGCTGAAAAAATCCATAGAGAGCGTCAATGCGACCATGCAGGAGTCGGATGAACTCAGCCGGGGCCTTGCCGCCGGCGAACATGGCAATATCCATGAGACCATGATTGCCATCGAAAAATCCAGCATCTCTTTCCGGATGATGACCAGGGTGCAGCAGAAGGCGATCGCCGCCTATCAGGACATGATGCGGATTCAGCTGTAATTGGTCTTGTTGGTCTGACTGGTCTGGCTGGTTTGATTGGTCTGATTTGTCGTAAAAGCAATAAAACGGACCAATAAGGCGCACCAAACCAATCAGGCTGATTCTGCTAACCCTCATCACCGCAAGCGGGAACAACGAACAATGAAAGTCTCGCGGGGTAGGAGCGGGCCTTGCCCGCGATAGAGATAGCTGCAATGCCGAAGGTCGCGGGCATGGCCCGCTCTTACGTCCAGCCTGCAAAGCAGGACAGACAAAGGACTTTCATATAAAAAGACTAACCGACCAGTAGGACCAGTAGGACCAGTAAGACCAACCAGACCAGTAGGACCAATAAGACCAATAAGACCAACCAGACCAACAGGACTAACAAAAAATGGCCCCTGTCAAAGATATCTTCAAGCAGGCCGTCGGGGAAATAAAAAATCTCACCCCAACCCAGAAAATCATTGCCGGCGTGCTGGTGGCCGGGGTGCTGGGCGCCATGATTTTTCTTTCCACCCTGGGCGGCAAAACGGATTACAATGTTCTTTTCAGCGGTCTGTCCGCGGAAGATGCCGGCAGTGTGATTGCCAAGCTCAAGGAGCAGCGCATCGAATACCAGTTGTCCGAGAGCGGGTCCGCCATCCTGGTGCCGGCCGCCAATGTCTATGAAACCCGGCTGAATCTGGCTGCCGAGGGATTGCCCCGCGGGGGCGGGGTAGGTTTCGAGCTTTTTGACAAGACCAATCTCGGCACCACGGATTTTGTCCAGAAGCTGAACTATCAGCGCGCCGTCCAGGGCGAGCTGGCCCGCACCATCCGGCAGTTCAAACAGGTGCGCGATGCCAGGGTGCATGTCGCCACCCCCAAGGAGTCGGTCTTTGTCGAGGACTCCAAGCCGCCGAGCGCCTCGGTAAGCCTTACCATGGCGGGGCAGGAGAAACTGGCCAAAGAACAGATCATGGCGATCGTCCATTTGGTGGCGAGCGCCGTGCCCGGCTTGACCTCGGAGAACATCACCATCGTCGATACCCAGGGCCGTCTGCTGTTCCGCAAGGAGGGCGATGAGGCCTCCATGCTGTCCGCCACCCAGCTGGAATATCAGATGAAGGTGGAGAACGGCTTGCGCAGCAAGGTGGAAAGCATGCTGGAGGAGGTGGTCGGCACGAGTAAGGCCCTGGCCCGGGTGACCGTGGACATGGATTTCAATAAGGTCGATGTGACGGAGGAGAATTTCGACCCTGACGGCCAGGTCGTCCGCAGTGAACAGCTGCTGCTTGAGCAGGAGGGCGGGAGCGATGCCGGGGGCGGTATTCCCGGGGTCAAGGGCGAGTTGGCCACCTTTACCGAAACGGGCGGGGCCGGCGACAAGACAGAAGGGCTGCGCAAGAGAAATATCACCAGAAATTATGAGATCGCCAGAAAAACACGGCATGTGCAGGAATCGGTGGGCACCATCAAACGCCTCTCCGTGGCGGTCATGGTTGATGGAGTGTATGAGGAGGGCAAGGGGCAGGACGGCAAAAAAACGCTGGTCTATAAACCGCGCAGCGCCGAGGAGCTTGCTCATTTTGCCAAAATGACCCAGAATGCGATCGGCTTTGATCCGGAACGGGGCGACAAGGTGGAAGTGGTGGCCATGCCGTTTTATCTGTCCGCCGTCGTTGAACCGGAAGCGGATCCCATCGAGAAATGGCGGGGACTGCTTGAGCATCTGGCCGTACCTGTTGTCCTGCTGCTGGTTGCCATCGCCTTCCTCTTCTTTGTGGTGCGGCCATTTCTGCGCATGCTCAGCAATCAGCAGCTGGAGACCCAGCGCCAGGCCGAGATGGCGACGAAGACGACAGCGGCGCCCGGTGGCGGGGAGGAGCCGGAAGACCTTTCTCTGCTGCCGCTTGGCATGACGGATAAGGAAAAGATTTACAAGCTGGCCCAGAGCGATCCGGAACGGGCGGCAGACCTGGTACGGCGCTGGCTGCGCGAGGAGATGTAAGTGGCGAAGAAGAAGGATTCCGCAAGCAGCGATAATCTGACCGGGGCGGAAAAGGCGGCGATTTTCCTGCTCACCCTGGGGGAGGATTTTACCACTGAGGTATTCAAGCGGCTGGAAGAGGATGAGATAAAGGCGGTGGGCCGGCAGATGTCCAAGATGGACAAGGTCGACACCGAGGATATTGCCGCCCTGCTGCGGGAGTTCAAAACAGACGCCGGCGGCAAGGAGATCTATCTGTCCGGTGACGATATGCTGGAAACCGCCTTGAAGCGGGCGCTTACCGGGGAAAAAGCCAGTGAAATACTGGACGATATCCGCTCCGACTGGCGGCTCACCCTCTTTCAGAAGGCCCGCAAGCTGGAGCCCAAGATTCTGGTTAATTTTCTGCGCAACGAGCACCCGCAGACCGTGGCCCTGGTGCTGGCGGTCCTGGAGCATGGTCAGGCGGCCCAGATTCTGGCCGAGCTGAAGGAGGAAACCCAGATCGAAGTTGTCATGCGCATGGCGGAGCTGGACAAGGTCAGTCCGGAAATACTGGTTGATGTGGATCGCGTGCTGCAGGAGGAGCTGCTGTCGGTTGAGGGACTGGAAGGCCAGCGCCTGGGCGGGGTGGCGGCGGTTGCCGAGATCCTCAATAATGCCGACCGGGCCCTGGAGACCCAGATTCTGGAAGGTATTGAAGAGCAGCGGGAAAGTCTTGCCGAAGACATTCGCCGGCTCATGTTTGTCTTTGAGGATCTGCTTGGAGTGGATGACCGCGGCATCATGTCCATTTTGAAGGAGGTCTCCACCGATGATCTGAAGCTGGCCCTCAAAACCGCGTCCGAGGAATTGAAGGCAAAGGTCTTCAAGAATATGTCGACCAGGGCGGTGGAGATGCTCAAGGAAGATATGGAGATCATGGGTCCCACCAGGGTCAAGGATGTGGAGGCGGCCCAGCAGGCTGTCATCAAGATCGCCAAACGTCTGGAGCAGGAGGGCAAGATCCAGCTCATGAGCGGCGGCGGCGGAGAGGACGAATTTGTCTAAGATTTTTGAACTGAAAGAAAAGATTGCCAGAGACCGGAGCCCGAATTTTGTCTCCTTTGAGAGTCTGATGCTTGGCGGCAGGACAGGGGACGATGCCGCTGATCCACTGGAGAAATTGAAAGATGAGCAGGAGGCTGTGCGCCAGGAAACCGAGGCAATGCTGGCCAGGGCCAGGGCGGAAAAAAAAGCTATCGAAGATGAAGCCTTTCACAAAGGGTTTGCCCGCGGCGAAGAGGAAGGCCGGCAGGCGGCGGAAAAGAACTTTGCCGACAAGATAGCCCAGGCGGTCCGGCTGATCGGGTCCCTGGAGCAGGAGCGGGCCAAGGTGCACCGCCAATACGAGGCGGACATGCTGGCACTGATCAAAACCATGGTCGAACGGCTGGTGGGC
>JACQYM010000369.1 GCA_016208225.1 Deltaproteobacteria bacterium
AACACCTGAGGCGATAACAACAAAAGGCACGCAGACAGCCGTCTGCGTGCCTTTTAACCAAAGACGAGGGAAGAAGCAAAATAAATTCGTTATCTATTTTGTTGCTTTCTTGGCTGCCTTGCCCTTCCCGTTGCCCCTCTTTTTCCGTTCCGCGATGGCCTTCAGGAGATTCTCCGGTACGCCGCGATCCTTGCCCGCCTGCTTCCGCCTCTCCGACAGGGACTTGGCGCACAGCGGCTGCCTGAGCGGAAAGCCGTATTTCTTGCGATAATCCCGGCCGCTCAGCCCGTGGCCGGCAAGGTGTTTCGGCGACAGCAAGGTAAAGGACTGGCCGCATTCCAGGCAGATGATCTTATTCTTCAGAATTGATTTTTCCGGCGCCACTGCAGCTGCGCCTTCCGCCTCTTTTCCTGCATCTCCCGCAGCCGCTTCAGCAGAAGACTCGCTGGCCTGCAATGACTGCAACACCTGAAAAGTATTCTGCAATGCCAGGGAGACATCTTCCGCGGACATACTGGTTGAAGTACACTGCGCTTTCACAATATCCGCAGCCATCTCGACAAGTGATTTGCTCATTTACACCCTCCTGATCAATAAATAGAAAATGGATTTTTTTTATATATAGCCAGGAATGTTAATTTAGCAAGTCAATTGCATATTTTTTTTTCATCCCTGCAACTGCCTGCAGCGATTCAGGACCGGAAATGAGTGAAAAGTGAGGAGTAAGGAGTAAGGAGTGAGGAGTGAGGAGTAAGGAGTAAGGAGTGAGAAGTAAGGAGCGAGAAGTAAGAAGTTTCCCTTTTTCGGCTAATTTGATTCTGATTGCGTGAAATTGGATATATCAGATTTTTTATTCTCGCCTATCCACTTTAAAAAATACTCTGATGACAAATCGCCGCGGGTCGGCTGCCTCTTCTCCCCTTCTCCCTTTTCACTCCTCACTCCTCACTCCTCACTCCTTACTCCTTACTCCTCACTCTTCCGCGGCAGGGACCTGCGGTCAATCATGTAATTGCTGCCCTCTTTCTGTTTGACGAAATGCTTGACCTCGGAGGCGATGGCCGAGACTTCCCCATAATGGTTGAAGTGATGGGAACCGGTGACAACCACGGCAATGGAGAGACTGAGCAGCCCGTAGACCGTCTCCCTGCCCTGCCGGTCCTTGGCCCGGTAGCAACCGGCCTGCAGATCCGCGGCCGGGATGAACATGTTCCTGACCACCTCGAAATTGGCCAGAATGCGCTCGCAGACGGGCTTCACCTTGTCCTCGCTGACGATGAAGACAAAGTCATCGCCGCCCACATGGCCGACAAAGCTGCCCTCCCGGGCCAGCTCGTCAATCACGTTCACGGCAATGCGGGCCACCATGAGGATGACGTCGTCCCCCTGGGAAAAGCCGTAGCGGTCATTGTACGGCTTAAAGTTATCGATATCGATGTAGCAGACGCCGTAGCTCTCGCCGGCATCAATGGCGCGCTGGATGGCCTGCAGGATGGAGGTGTTGCCCGGCAGCCGGCTGAGGGGGTTATTGTCAAACACCCGCATCATCCTGGCCTCGGCAAGCTGGATGCGGGCCCGCATCTGTTCAGGGGAAAAGGGGCGGACAAGAAAATCATCCACCTGGTACTGCTGCCAGTCGAGGCCGGCGAGCACTTCCTTTTCATTGAAAATGAGGATAACGGCGATGGTGCTCTTCTGCCGGCAGGCCTTGACCGCGTCCAGCAGGGCAAGGGCATGGCCGCCCTCCCCGAAATCCTTTTCCATGATCAGCATGTCCGGCGGGTCTTCCAGGATCAGCGACACCGCGGCATGCAGGTTTTTCATCAACAGGATCTGCCAGCCCTTGGCTTCCAGGACGATCCTGTGCTCAGGGGTGCTGATGATATTTTCGCCGGCGATCAGAATGCGTTTCATAATGGCTGGTGGCTCATGCCGCTTTCGACTTCCGCTTGAATTTCCAGACTGAATCCCTTCACATCCCACAGCTTCTCCTCCACCTCGGCCACGATCTCGTCCAGGTCCTGCTGGCTCAGATTCAGCAGCTGCCAGGCGGTTTTGCTGAGCGGCGGCACCCAGATATCCTCCCCATGGCCATAACCCAGGCCCCGGATCAGAATGTCACTGAAATGAATGATGGCGGTGGAGAGTTTTTCATTCTTTGCCTCCTGCGGATTATGATGACAGCTGATGGGTTCCACCAGCTTGGCCGGCAGATTCCAGCTCTTGGCCAGCCAGCCCCCCACCTCGGCATGATCAATGCCCAGCAGCTCCTTCTCCACTTCCAGCATGGGCAGCTGCCGGTCACGTACCATCTGCCGCAGGGCGTCAAATTCCGGCCGCAGTTCCATCTTGATCGCCACCTTGCCGATATCATGAATCAGGCCCGCGGTGCTGACCTCCTCGGGATCGCTCATTCCCAGCCGTTTGGCCACCACGCTGGAGACCACGGCGCACCCCAGGGAGTGCTCCCATAATTCCACATCCTGGGATTCCATGAGCTCAAAGATGGAAGAGCTGATGATCAGACTCTTGATAACGTTAAAGCCCAGCAGAATGATGGCGCTGTTCAGCGAGCTGATCTTCTGGGGGAAGCCGTAAAAGGCTGAATTGACTAGCTTGAGCAGTTTCGCGGCCAGGATGTGGTCCTTGCTGATCACCCGGCCCATCTGCTCCGTGGTCGTATTCGGGTCCTCGGCCATGCGGGTCAGTTTCGAGATAATGCCGGGAAGGGTGGGAAGATTTTTCACTTCCCGCAGGGCCTTGCGGAACTGTGTGCGTTTATCGTCTTCCATCAGGCACCCTTTCTGTCTGCAATCTTGCGCTGCATGATCCTTTTTTTCAGATACACGAGCGGCGGCACATGGTTGACCCTGGAAAACCGGTCTTCAATATCACGCAGCTCCTGTTCCAGGCTTTTTTCCCCTTCAACCGGCACCGGATGGCCCTTGACCGTGATGCGGCCGATATCCATTTTCCGGATTCGCTCAATGATCGTGGCGCTCAGGACAGTATCCTTGCCGCACAGGACACGGCCCTCGGCGGTCAACACATCCTTGGCCAGCACCATGCCTTCCGTTGCCTGCAAGATTAAGATCTGCTGCACAATTTTTCCCCGCTGCCCTTGGAATGAATGAAAAATGAACTATCCAGTATATGCCAAAATATTGCTCAAACCCCGAACTGTAACTGTTCAGCAGTGCTCCAGATGTGT
>JACQYM010000062.1 GCA_016208225.1 Deltaproteobacteria bacterium
CCCCTTTTTTTCGCTTTAACTCCTCCAGTATCGGCCCCCGCAGAAAGCCTTTTCATGCAAAGGCATCGCCGCCGCAGTTGAGACCCGACTCGACCCGAAACTCGGCGACCCACAATCCATGCTTGGCCAGAAATTTTCCCTGGATTTCCGCCGAACGGTAATCGCTGACCTTCAGCACGATTTTCTTTTTGGTGATGCCGTTGCTGTCGGGAAAAAAATCGTCGAATCGGGCAAGATAACTGTACAGCCGCTTGTTGATGCCGGCGGAAAAGATGATGGATGAGCTGACGGTGCTCAGGGCGTAACCGCGCAGGGCGGCCAGGGCATCGGTGTATTCGGGGCCCAGTTCCTCACCGTGGCGGTAGTTGACCCGATCGAGCTTGGTCATGATATTGACATCAATGGTGCCGGGCACGGCATGGGTACGCAAGGTCTGCTGCAGGGCCGCCCGCCGGACTGGGTCGTCGGTCTGCAGCATGTCCAGATAGACCTGCTTGATCGGCGCCCTGTCAGGCAGCATTTCGTAATAACGGGTGATGGCGCTGTCCGGCGCAAAAGACGATGTCCGCAGTTCCTCGACCTGCCGGGCGATCAGGCGGTCCAGCAGATTCAAATAGGCGGTAATGCGCCGCGCCCTGGCATCTTCATCCTGTCTGGCAATGGCCGTATACGGTTCGCCGGCAAGTTCGCAATGATACTGCCGCATCTGTTCAATCAGGGTATCATCAACCAGTGATATGACCGAGCTGATCCCGTATTTTGCCACCCGCAGGGGGGTATCGATGGTAAACCCCGTACCCATCACCGGGATGTGAAATGTATGCGCACTCCTGAGAACTGAACTTGCCATATCTATTGAAAATGACCCCGCATGAAGTATTAAGCCGTTGTCACAAAATAATGTCCCCATCCGGCTGGTCAAAACGGCACTCTTTTCAGTACCCCCTTTGAGGGGTACTCCTTTCAGTACCCCCTTGAGGGGTATAAAGAGCCGTAACCAAATGGCGAAGAAGGCAGATGTTATTTCGTAACGGCTCCTAAATATCTGGTGATAAGCCGGACAGGCCCTACATCATACACTTATATCTCCGATGATGCGACAAAATAGGAAAAATAGTCAAATAGCAGGTTGGGAAGGAAATCTCAAAGGAATTTTGCATGCCCACAGCAATTTATTTCCGCCGGCAATGGCTGTCAACCGTTTTTTCGGCGGCCGGTTGGTGGATGGCTCATGGCTCATAGGGCATGGTAATCCGCAATTCAGGGTAGGTTGGGTTGAGGAACGAAACCCAACATTTTACGGACGTCGGCAAACGTCACCATGAACTCCCCGCAATGCCACGCATCTGTTGGGTTTCGCTGAGCTCAACCCAACCTACAGATATTCATGATCAATGATCATTGACCAATGATCATTGATCATAGGCCGCCGACCCCCTGATCAATCCGGCCGCTCATCGCCAGGTTGAAAACACCCATCATGGTGCCCTGGCCGTACTGCCGGCCTTCCTCCGCGGCCAGGGCGCCGAGGGTCGGCCAGATCAGCGCCTCCCCCATGCCGAGCAGGATAAAAAGCAGCAGCAGCGACCAGAAATGAGCAGCCAGGGGGACCAGGCACATGACGGTACTGATGATCAGCGAGCCGGCCTGCAGCAGGCGCACCTTGTCCATGCGGTCCGCCATCCGGCCGCAGGGAGTCTGCAGCAGGGCGTTGACCAGGGTCCGGCAGGCCATGACCACGCCGATCTCCATGCCGCTTGCCGCAAACCATTGCTGCATGAGCAGGGGCAGGAAACCCATGGTCGGCACCATGATGATCATGGTCGCCATCCTGGCCAGCAGGATGCCGCCGGTTCGTCGCCGGGTGAGCATGCTGCGCATGGCCTTGAAAATCCCCATGCGCCGGACGTGGTGCTCCCTGTTCTCCCGGGCCGGCATCTGGAAAAGGACGAGCAGCAGGGCAACCGCGCTCAAAAATGCCATGGCGTAGAAGGCGGAAGCCATGCCCCACAGATCGGTAAAAAACCCGCCGATAAGCGGCCCGCTGCCGATACCGCTGAAAATGGCGATATTGAGCAGCCCCATATATCGTCCTTCCCGGCCGACAGGCGACATGTCGCTGACATAGGCCATGGCAACGGGCACGATCATGGCCGAGCCGATCCCATGGAAAGCGCGGATAACGATAAGATTGACGACCGTGGTAGCCCGGGGCATGGCAAGGCCCACCAGCCCATAGACCAGCAGCCCGCAGACCAGAAATCCTTTTTTGCCCCACCGGTCGGACAGGCTGCCGACAACGGGCTGGAAGATGCCGCGGGTGATGGAAAAGGCGGCGATGATCATCCCGAGGGCCAGGCCGCCGGCGCCCAGGGTAGTGGCGAAGACCGGCATGACCGGCACAATGATGCCGATGCCGAGCAGGGCGATGAAAACCGAGAGAAGAAGGGTGGCCAGGACATGCCGTTGCATCGGGAATTGGAGTTGCTGGTTGCGGGTTATGGGTTATGGGTGTATGTTGTGGATACAGTTCATTAATTTCAGATATAAATGTAAAATGATCGTTTCATCTTTTTTCTTTGTCCCGCTTGCCGGCGGCAATTTATTCCGGCCAGGGCAATTGCCCTCTGCAAATCGCCGGGCAGGCGCGGAAACAAACCCCATAACACCCCTCACAGAGATACCCGATGACCACGCTGCACGCCAAAAATTCCCTGCTCTGCCCAAACTGTCGCCGCTTGATCAGCCGTGACGAGCGGGTCTGCCCTTACTGCGGTACGGGCCATCCCGGTTCCTGGTGGAAAAATAACCGCCTCATGGCCGGCTTTGCCGATGAAAGCCGGCTCATCAGCCTGATCCTGTACGCCAATATCGGCATGTATATTCTCTCCCTGCTGCTCAACCCGCGGGCCGCGGGGATGGCCATCAATCCCTTTGATTTTCTGTCACCGGACAGCAGAAGCCTGCTGGTTCTCGGCTCGACCGGTACCGTGGCCATTTTTGAACTGCAGCGCTGGTGGTCGCTGGTTGCGGCCAATTACCTGCACGGCAGCCTCCTCCATATCCTGTTCAACATGATGGCCCTGCGGCAGATAGGCCCCCTGGTAATCCGGGAATACGGGGCACACCGGATGCTGACCATCTACACCCTGGGCGGCGTGGCCGGCTTTGTCCTCTCCTTTCTGGCCGGCATCCGTTTCACCATCGGCGCTTCCGCCGCGGTATGCAGCCTGATCGGCGCCATGCTCTACTATGGCAAAAGCCGCGGCGGCACTTACGGCCGCACCATTTACAGCCAGATCGGCGGCTGGGCCGTAAGCATCTTTGTCTTCGGCCTGCTGGTGCCGGGCCGGCTACCGGGAACGGCGGCGGGAAAATATCCTGCACAAGTTTCTCGGCGCCGGCTGCGCCCTCCTGACCGTCCTCGTCCTCGCCTGGGCTTCTCTTAACGGGATTTTCTACCTGCTGCTGGGCTAACTTGCCAAGGGCAGGGGTCAGGAGACAGGAGACAGAATTCAGGAACCTGTTCACAGAGACCCATATATCGCGGGCATGGCCCGCTCCTACCGAAAAACATTCTTATGCGTAACGAACATTCGCTTCGGTTTTCTCCTGCTGACTCCTGGCTCCTCTATCTTGTCGTGCGCACCGGCAGGGCCCGCATGTTGGAGGAGACGCTCTTTTCAAAGGTATTGATTTCGCCGGTCATGAAAAAGATGCTTCTCGCCCTGTTGCGCCTGGTATCGGAGGTCCAGGGACAACAGCCGGTGAGCGTTATCGGGCTGAAAATCTTGTACCGTTTTTCCGATGCCTGATCAAAAAGCGTATCCAGTTCGGTAAGGGTGGGCAGTCGCCAGTCGGCATGACCGCCTGCCCTGAATTTGCTGCAGAAGGACTCAGCCTCGTCCCAGCCGATATCAGCCCCGTTATCCGCTGCGGCCCACATCAGCCCGGTGCCGGTGTCCATTACGGTGCCGTCGGCGGACGCGACAAAACGGTTGGCCTGCATCTGGGCATCCGCTGCCCGGCCAGGCAGACCCTGTGCAAAAAATAATATTGCCACGAGGGCGATAATGAGACGGCATGACTTTCCCATGGTTTGTCTTCTCTCCTTAAGAATTCAACTTTCTGAGTTGTTGAATTATGCGATTTCACAATGTGTTGCGTAATATAAGCAGCATGCAATCCGTCATGCCGGACTTGATCCGGCATCCAGCAAACGCCCTGATACTGGATTCCGGCTAAAAACACCCCCGTCAAGCGGGGACTGAACAGAGTGCCGGAATGACGACCGGAAATATTGTAATATAATTAATGATTTCAATAAGTTATGCCAACTCAGAAAGTTGAATTAAGAATCAATGCTGAGCTTGCCTGCTGCACATTACCATGGTGCGTGAAAACAGGGAATGAGTCAAGAGGAATGGCTGATGGCTGGACGGAAGGGCGGTTCGCGAACCGCCCCTACTGCCGGCGCATGTTCGTGGTGCATGGCTGATGTTAAATCCGCAATCCGCGATCCGCAATCCGCAATCCATGACTCGCAATCGAAAAAAATTATCAAATTATCCATCGAAAGGGTGGAAATAATTTCTCACATCGATTAGAAATACATATTTTATCGATACAAGTGTCATCAAGGCATCCCCAGTCTGTTATCATATTACACCTAACCTATCAATATTTAAGGAGAAGTTATGTCACGGAAAATGGTCACCATTGATGGCAACCAGGCGTGCACCCACGTCGCCTATGCCACCAGCGAAATCATCACCATCTATCCCATTACCCCGTCTTCCCCGATGGCGGCCGAGGCCGATTCCAAGGCCACAGCCGGACAGAAAAATATCTGGAACAGCGTACCGGTTGTGACCCAGATGCAGTCTGAAGGCGGCGTTGCCGGTTCCCTGCATGGTTCATTGACCACCGGCGCCCTGTGCACCACCTTTACCGCCTCCCAGGGTCTGCTGCTGATGCTGCCCAACATGTACAAGATTGCGGGTGAGCTGACCCCCACCGTTTTCCATGTTACGGCCCGTTCCCTGGCCTGTCAGGGACTCTCCATTTTCGGCGATCACAGCGACGTCATGGCAGCCCGCCAGACCGGCTGGGGCATGCTCTGCTCCCAGAACGTCCAGGAATGCCAGGACATGGCCCTCATCTCCACCCAGGCATCCCTGAAATCCCGTATCCCCTTCATGCATTTCTTTGACGGCTTCCGCACCTCCCATGAAATCCAGAAGGTGGAGCAGCTCACCATGGATGACATGCGGGCCATGATCGATGACGACCTGGTCATTGACCACCGGCTGCGCGGCCTCTCCCCGGACCGGCCGATGCTGCGCGGCACGGCCCAGAACCCGGATGTCTATTTCACCGGCCGGGAAACCGTCAACAAGTACTATAACGCCACCCCGACCATCATCCAGGAAACCATGGACAGGTTCGCCGCCATCAGCGGCCGCCAGTATCACCTCTTTGACTACCATGGCGCCCCTGATGCGGAAGAGATCGTCGTCATGATGGGTTCCGGCTGCGAGACGGTGGCCGCCACCATTGACCATCTGGTATCCCAGGGCCGGAAAATCGGTCTGGTCATCGTCCGCCTCTTCCGTCCGTTTGACATGAAGGCCATGGTCAACGCCATGCCGGCCACGGTCAAACGCATTACCGTGCTCGACCGCACCAAGGAGCCGGGCGCTCCCGGCGAGCCGCTCTATCTCGATGTCCGGGCCGCGGTGGGCGAGGCCATTGCATCCTCCTCCCGGAAGAAGCATCCGATGATTCTCTCCGGCCGCTACGGCCTCGGTTCCGCCGAGTTCACCCCGGCCATGGTCAAGGCGGTATTTGACAACATGGCGGCCTGGGCCCCGAAAAACCATTTCTGCGTCGGACCCAATGATGATGTGGCCTTCACCAGCCTGGCCTATGACAAATCCTTCAACATCGAGGGCAAGGACGTTTACCGCGCCATGTTCTACGGTCTGGGGGCCGACGGTACTGTTGGCGCCAACAAGAACACCATCAAGATCATCGGTACGGAAACGGACAACAGCGCCCAGGGCTACTTTGTCTATGACTCGAAGAAATCCGGCTCCATCACCACCAGCCATCTGCGCTTCGGCAAAAATCCGGTGGTCGCCCCCTATCTGATCAACAAGGCCAACTTCATCGCCTGCCATAACTTCACCTTCCTGGACAAGTATGACATGCTGGCCAACCTGGAAGAAGGCGGCACCTTTCTGCTCACCACCACCTTCAACCAGAAACAGATCTGGAAACAGCTGCCCGCGCCGGTGCAGCAGCAGCTCATGGACAAGAAGGCCAAGTTCTACATCATCGATGCCATCAACCTGGCCGAGGCCATCGGTCTGGGCGCCCGCATCAACATGATCATGCAGACCGCCTTCTTTCTCATCTCCGGCATCCTCACCAAAGAGGAAGCGATCAAATCCATCAAGGACGCCATTTACAAGACTTACGGCAAAAAGGGCGACAAGATCGTCAACATGAACTACAGCGCGGTTGACACGGCGGTGAACAACATTGTCGAGGTCAAGGTGCCGAAAACCATCAGCGGCCACGAACTGCCCCCCACCGTGCCGTCCGACGCCCCGGTCTTTGTCCGGGAAGTGACCGCCAAGATGATCCAGGGCAAGGGCGAGGAGATCAAGGTCTCCCAGATGCCGGATGACGGCACCTGGCCCACCGCCACCACCCAGTACGAAAAACGCAACATCGCCGTGCATGTGCCGCAGTGGCTCCCGGAAAACTGCATCCAGTGCGGCCGCTGCTCCCTGGTCTGCCCCCATGGCACCATCCGCATGAAAATCGTCAATGAAGCAGACCTGAAAAAGGCCCCCAAGGCCTTGAAAACCGCCGACGCCGTGGGCAAGGAATTCAAGGGACGCAAGACCATTGTCCAGGTGTTCACCGAGGACTGCTGCGGCTGCACCCTGTGCGCCGATGTCTGCCCGGCCAAGGAAAAAGCCCTGGTCATGATCACCAACACCGAGGAACTCCGCAAGGTGGAATCCGGCAACGTCAACTACTTCCTGAGCCTGCCGGAAGCGGATTTCGCCGAGATCGATTCGTCCACCGTCAAAGGCAGCCAGCTGAAACGGCCGCTGTTTGAGTTCTCCGGCGCCTGCTCCGGCTGCGGCGAGACCCCCTATATCAAACTGGTCACCCAGATGTTCGGGGACCGCATGCTGGTCGCCAACGCCACCGGCTGCTCCTCCATCTACAGCGGCAACCTGCCCACCACCCCCTACTGCAAACGGAGTGACGGACGCGGTCCCGCCTGGGCGAATTCCCTGTTCGAGGACAACGCCGAGTTCGGTCTCGGCATGCGCCAGACAGCAAACAAGCTGGGCCATCAGGCGATCGAACTGCTGGAGGAGGCGGTGGGCGAAAAGATCATCACCAGGAAGATGGCGGACGAGCTGATCAAGGCCCCGCAGAAGACCCAGGTGGAGATCGAGGCCCAGCGCGGCCGCATCGCCAAACTGAAAGAGACCCTGGCAGCCAGCGCCAGCCCCATGGCCAAACGGCTTTATCATGTGGCTGATTATCTGGCCAAAAAATCCGTCTGGATCATCGGCGGCGACGGCTGGGCCTATGATATCGGTTATGGCGGCCTTGATCATGTGCTTGCCTCCGGCGAGAACGTCAATGTCCTGATCCTTGACACCGAGGTCTACTCCAACACCGGCGGCCAGATGTCAAAATCGACGCCGCGCGCCGCTACGGCCCAGTTTGCCGCGGGCGGTAAGAGAATGCCGAAAAAGGACATCGGCATGATCTTCTCCACCTACGGCAATGTCTATGTGGCCAAGGTGTCCATGGGCGCCAATCCGGCACAGGTGGTCAAGGCCATGGCCGAGGCCGAGGCCTATGACGGACCGTCCCTGATCATTGCCTATGCCACCTGCATCAACCACGGCATCAACATGGCAAAGGGTCTGGACCAGCAGAACAAGGCGGTCAAGTGCGGCCATTGGCCCCTCTACCGCTACAACCCCGACCTGGAAAAGGTGGGCAAAAACCCGCTGCACATTGACAGCAAGGCGCCCTCCATGCCGTTTGCCGAGTATGCCATGGCTGAAAACCGTTACCGGGCCCTGAAGATCACCAATCCCTCCATGGCGGACGAACTGATGGCCCAGTCGCAGAAGGATGTGGAAAGGGGCTGGAAATTCCTGGAAGGCCGCTTCAAGGCATTGGAGCCGGAGAAATAAATCATCAATGACCAATGATCAATGAGCATTGATCATTGATAAAATCCTCAAGAAAAAAGGCCGCCGGGGGAAACCCTGGCGGCCTTTTTTATGCTTCAGCAGGAACATCAGAGCGTAGGTCGGGTTAGGCGGCCTTATCGCCGTAACCCGACATGAACTTGCTGGTTATTGGCAGGGAAGCCTTTTTGTCGGGTTACGCGATACACCCGCTAACCCGACCTACTATGA
>JACQYM010000370.1 GCA_016208225.1 Deltaproteobacteria bacterium
CACAAAAGATAACAGGTTCGGTAAGAGGCTTCTAGGTGACTCGTAAAATATTTCTTTTCAATTCAATCAGTTGCACTGAAAGACGGTCGTGCCTCGTCTCCGGTTGTCTAATCAGCAAAAGCGTGCGCGAAAATCGGTGATGAACAGACTGGAAGGTGAAATAGACCATACCCTGGAACTGAGCACAATCTGCCGCGGTGAGTGGTGCAGAGCCCTGGAATCACAGGTTAATAATTTAGATGCGGAACTGACCGAAGTGAGCAGAGTGAAGACAATCGCTGACAGTTCAAGGTTTGCGAAGATGTCGGAGAAGGTCCGGAAGGCATACAGGAATCTTGGACCGAACATCCATGTCTGATAAGTAACAAGTGGTACGAGACGAGAGAGACAGCCGCCACATGCGGCTGTCTCTCTTTGGTTTTAACCGTGGTCAAGCCATGGACCTGCGTGTACAGTGATCTACTGCGCGGCAGCAGATATTGCGATACACGCGCCGCGTATCATCGAATCAAAAGGAATTTATGTCATCGTTGCGCATTCGTTATCAAACCATTGAGTTTGATGATGTGGATATTCATGTTCGGACTTTACGGGACAAGCAGCAATTTCTTGACGTTGAAGGTGTTGCCGCAAAATTAGGAATATCGTCGGCCACATGGCCTTTATTCGGAATCGTCTGGGTTTCGGGGGAGGTTCTCGCCCATCTCATGTTCGATTATATGGTTGCCGGGAAACGGATTCTGGAAGTGGGCTGCGGAATCGCCCTGGCCAGTTTGGTGCTGAATCACCGCCGGGCCGACATTACTGCCACGGACTATCACCCGGAAGCCGGACATTTTCTTCTGGAAAACGTGCAGTTGAATAAGGGGAAAGAAATACCCTTTGTTCGCACGGGATGGGGAGATGAAGACAGCGGTTTGGGCGAGTTTGATCTGGTGATAGGAAGCGACCTGTTATATGAACCGAATCATGTCGAGCTGTTGTCCGGTTTTATTAATCAGCATGCCAAGCCGCATTGTGAAGTGATCCTTGTTGATCCGGGACGCGGCCATCATGCGCGCTTCAGCAAAAAAATGGTCTGTTTGGGCTATGCGCACAGCCAGTGGAAAGCCGCTCATGCGGATCAGCTGACACAGCCCTTTCGGGGCCAGATTCTCCGCTATCATCGTTAGATTTCCGGCCTTGATGTCCCGCGGTGTCGAAACGCCGTGGGGCGGGCGTAATAAACGAAGCGCATTACGCCGGATGACAGGCCAGACATGGCACACCATTTCATGGGCTACCCGATTTGTCAACCGGGGTGAGGACATGATGCGGTGCCAACGTCAATGAACCGGGCGGTGCGCGAATCGCCCTGGCAGAGGCACGGGCGTTCATGGCTGCCCTGGCCCGTTCCGCTACCCCAGGTGTTCCACAAGAATTTTCAAGCCGATGGCCAGGAGAACAACCCCCCCGGTCACCTCCACCCGTTTGCCCCAGATCATGCCGATTCTGCCGCCCAGCAGCATGCCGGCGACCGTCAGGGTGGAAGCCGTAATGGCGATCACCAGGGCCGGGGTCCAGATGTTGACTCCGATCATGGCCAGGGAAAGGCCCACGGCCAGGGCGTCGATGCTGGTGGCAACGGAGAGCATGACCATGGTCGCTCCCCGGGTGGGGTCGGTTTTCTGCTTTTCCCCATCATCATGAAAGGCCTCATGGATCATTTTCCCGCCGACAAAAGAGAGCAGGCCGAAAGCAATCCAGTGGTCGTAGGCACTGATCATGTGCTGCACACTGAGGCCGGCCAGCCAGCCGCAGATCGGCATGAGCCCCTGAAACAGACCGAAGTGGAAGCCGAGACGGAAGAGCTGTCTTTTGCTCACCGGATGCAGGACAACGCCGGCGGCCAGGGCCACGGCAAAGGCGTCCATGGCCAGGGCCAGGGCGATGAGCAGGAGGGTGACGGTTTCCATGTGTTTGCGGACTGTGTGTTGAGTGAAAAGGGTTGCAGGGCTGAATTGACGAATGGCTCGGACGCTGCCGGCAGATCATCAGGCGTTATACGATAAAAGGGCAAGCGCGGTCAAGCGCTTACGCCCCCTTTTTCTCATCCACTCTCCCCATAACATCCTTGCCTTCTACGCGGGGTTCATGCTAAAGTGGGTGCCTGGCGCAGGCTAAGGGCCAGTTCAGAAAGTGACTGTTGCTCGTCGCTTGGTTGTGACACAGAAAGTAACGGGGCATGCCATGAAACAGCTTTGCAAACTGCTTGTAGCCGGCGGTATTTTCCACGCGGTTATCTTTTCTGCCGGTTCCGGCGCTCTTGCCGCCACGAAGTACTCCGATGGCTCGCAGAAACTGAGTGGTTCATGGGAATGCCGGGGCGCCGCCGGCCAGACGATGTTGAAATTTGTTGATGATGAATTTTTTGATTACAACGGCGAGCAGACCACCTTCACCATCGTACCCGGCGCCATCCGGGTCCAGGGGCCGTATGGCCCGGTGAATTATTATTATGTTTTCCGCGGCGATACGTTAGTGATCGCCTTTCCGGACGGCTCCAGGATCTCCTGCAGCAAAATTGCCGAAGGTCCGGCACGCTGACGCGGAATTTCACGCCTGCCCGCTCATTCCACCGATGATCCCCATCCAGGACCTGCTCAACCGCATCATCTGGGACAAAGACTTTGGCCGGGGGGATTTTGAGATCGGCTATTACGACCGCATTGCAGATAAAATCATCAGAGTTCCCTTCCGGGAGATACAAATGATCCACGGCGACCATTTCTCCTTCTCCCTCTACGGGCCGGATGGCGAAGCCTGCTCGATTCCCTTCCACAGAATCCGCGCGGTATACAAGGATGGCCGGCTGATCTGGGAGCGATGAACCGGCAGCCGGCTTCCTGCTCTTACCCCGCCTCGGCAAATATTTCAGGATTCAGCATTTTTTATGGAATGGTTGCACGCCTCACTTCCCTTTTTGAAGGTGCTTGGCGCCTTTGTCCTCATTCTTCTGGGCATCCGCTGCAGGCTCGGCCTCGGCCTGGCCATTCTGTCCGGCGGGCTGGCCATGGGTTTTCTCTTCTATCTCGGCCCCATGTCCCTGCTGCGGGTGGCCGCCGCCGCGCTGACCAAAGAGAAGTTTCTCATGCTGGCCGCCATTGTCGGGCTGATCCTGATCCTTTCCGATGCCCTGGAGCGCTCCGGCCAGTCGCGCCGCCTGATGGACGCCCTGTCCGGTTATCTGACCAGTCCCCGGCTGCGGCTGGTCTTCTTCCCGGCCCTGATCGGCCTGCTGCCCATGCCCGGCGGCGCGGTTTTCTCCGCCCCCATGGTCAAGGCCGTGTCCGAACAGATGTCGCTGAAAAATGAAGACCGCACGGTGATCAATTACTGGTTCCGCCATGTGTGGGAACTGGCCTGGCCGCTCTATCCGGGCGTCATCCTCACCGTGGCCCTGGCCGACATCCCCATTGCCGCCTTTATCTCCCGCACCTGGCCGGGGGTGATTGCCATGTTTGCCCTGGGCTGGATTTTTTTTCTGCGGCCCGGCGTGCTGGCCAGCGCCGATCTGGTCATGGCCCCTTCGTCCGCGCCTCGCAGTATCAAGGCGGTCCTGCAGGAAGGGGCGCCGCTGCTGCTGGCCATTGTCGGGGCCGTGGGCCTGGAGGCCGGCATTTCCGCCTGGGCGCCGGCCGTGCCCTTTGAGTGGGGGGTGATCGCCGCGCTGCTCCTGGCCGTGGTCTGCATCATGGCCCAGAACCGGCTGGGCGCGGCCTTTCTCTTTGATGTGCTGACGAAGAAAAGCCTGCGGGCCATGCTCTTTGTCATTGCCGCCATCTTTATTTTCAAGGATATCATGCAGGCCGCCGGCGTGGTGGATGCCATGGCCCTGTCCGCCGGGGACGGCATCGCCCTGTTTGCCGCCTCGGTCTTCCTGCCCTTTCTGGTGGGCATGGTGTCAGGCATCAATGTGGCCTTTGTCGGCGCGACCTTTCCTCTGCTGCTGGGTCTGCTCGATTCCCTGAACATGCGGGAACTGATGATCCCCTACCTTGTCCTCGCCTCCTTTGCCGGATTCACCGGCGTCATGATTTCCCCCATCCACATCTGTTTTATCCTCACCTGTGAGTTCTTCGCCATTGAGCTGGCCCGGGCCTGGCGCCGGCTGGTGGCGCCCTGTTGCTGTTTCGCCCTCATCGGCGGCATATTGTTCTGGATTCTGCTGTAAGGCGTATCAATCGGAAGGCCCCCGGCGACGCGCAGGGGGGGTTCTAAACCCGCCCCTGCTGCCCCGGTTATGCTCATGCTTCCCGCAGAGTTTCACTCACCTTATCGCCCCGGATATCATCCTTGAAAAGCGCGATGCCCCGTTCCATGGCGCAGAAGTCGCCGCACATGGTGCAGGTTTTCTGATTGGCCGGCGTACGGCTCTGCCGGATTTTCGCGGCCTCGTCCGGGAACATGAGAAGC